>CBDUAB010000934.1:0-2588 GCA_965365045.1 uncultured Planctomycetales bacterium | reverse complement strand
CTGCTCTGGTGGAATGCACCACATGGGCTGCACTCAAGGTTTAATTTCGTTTTTTTCATCGTACGGCGGACGGTCTCGTGAGCCACCGAATCCACTATATCCAGACGCACTAGTTCGTCGGCGAGCAATCGGAGTGTCCACTTCGATCGCCCTCTCACTGGCTGAGAACATGCGAGCTTTGTAAGTTGTGCTTCCTTTTCTCCGTCAAACTTCGGCGGCGTGGGCGGAGTCTGTCGAGACTTCCTTCCCAGCAACGACATAGGGCCATCTTTGGCGCGGCGGTCACGCTATTGCTCTTGACGATGGAACCAATCATAAAGTGAAAACAGAACCTCGCGCATATCACCTCGGTGTTGATCTAACAGCTCCACGATTAGCGCTGGTGGAACAGTAAACTCATCATCCATGATCTTGGTTGACGGTGGATTGTCGATATGAATCAATGCGTCAACGATTCGACAAGCTGTTTCGCGCGTGACGTCGGTTTCCCACAATGTTGGCAAACCCAAGTCGTGATGCGTCGAAGCCATTAGTCCCCAACCGATCTGATGGCTCTGGCGAACGAATGTACGACGCCTCAACCACGAAACTTGTTCGAAGCCGTCGATGATCAGGACACACTGGGGTGAATTTGGCTCGGTGGTGGGTGGCAGTCTGTGGTTGGACGGCGAAATCCTAACGGTGACAACCTGATATTCGCGCCGTTGGAATTCTTCGGCCAGCATAAACAACAAAGTCGACTTGCCGGAACCGTGGGGTCCTACGATTTGTCCTTGGCACGTATTGTCGAGGAACTTTTGTATCAACTCGTTTATGTCAACGCCATGAGGAAAGAAATATGGGAGTCGCCCCGGGTAAAGTTGACGAGCGCGAAACGGGTTATGCTTCACGATTCTGACTCTAATCACCCGGGGAAACGGTCAGCGACCCCAAGCGAAAGCCATGATCAGAACTAGCTTCGTTTCCACCCTGGAGAAAAACGCGTACACGAACACACCAATTAATCTGCAGAATTTCGCCGTCGTAGCTTAACGGGCTATTCGGCAGTTCTACCGCAAACGACCTTAATTGCCGTAGGTCTCTTCCTTCGGCGTCAACAGGTACGCGCCGTTCAAAGTAATGAACGCCCATGTCTTCATCACCCTTGCCCTCCGTGAACCACAGCACGGAAGCCTCGACCGCTTGCAGATCCCCCTTGTCCACGGCGTCGATCTGATAGTCACAGCGCAGTGTATCACAGGGGTAGATACGCCGGTTTATGACCAAACAGCTGAATGCTGATGAGCGGCTCGATCTTTATGTGTTTTGTGCTGTGTGCAGGGGTAAACAACAAGGGGAAAGCTCCTGCGAAACGACGTTCCTCGCTGCATACGGCCCTGTACGATCAATCGCCATTGAATGGCGTTGTTAGTCATTTGGACCGAATGCATCGCATTTATCGGAACGGCAAAATCGCTAACGTAGGACAGCGGTTCCTCCGGTTTGACGGCCAACTCCTTTAACCGAAACAATCGTTCGTCATGGACCCGGCGTCGCTCTGTACGGACATTGGTGCCTTGGCAAAATGTGGCCTCCTCCTCGCACACCAACCGAGTCTCGAGAGATTTTACCTTTCCCCGGCCAACTTGTATGAGACAGAGTTCATATTCGCAGCCTGGCCGTAGTGGTAAATCCGAAACTTCCGCGCTAGTCGGGCCAATACTTGTCGTCTCAACGAGACGTATCAGGAAGCGATGGGTCGTCCTCACGGCCATAAATCCTAGCGGAAACAAAAGCGCGGAAGCCGTGAACCGGGGGTGTTCACCGTGAATTCCCTGCAATGCCAGCACCGCCATCGCCGTGAACAGACCGTTCCAAAGCAGTGCGTAGAGCATGGACGCAACGACTTCCCAAGCAGGTGAAACAGTCAAAGGTAAGCGATATCGTAGTACCGTGCCGGGGCTGAGGAAAAGCGAATCTTGCTGGGGAACCGTGGGATATTCCTTGTGGACAAACTGCCGTTCGGTCCGGGGATCCAAATCCTTAGCCTTTTGAGCCAACGCCGTTCGCCGTTCGGCCGACGTTCCCAGCTGGAGTAATGTAAAGAGCAGGCCACCGGCGCCGATCAAAATGAACGACGTCGTCACCACGACGCCCAACCAAAGCCCCGAACCAGCTTCGTAGCGCGGTGCACCTGGGATCGGAACCAATTGCGACGTGACGAGTGCGATAAGCACTAGAAAGCCGATCAGAAGCAAGCCAAAAAAGAACGTACCTTCACCGATCGCACCGACCAGACGCGAGCCAGTGCGGCGGCTACCGCGTTTCTTCCCCCACAAACGGAACTTTCGTGCCACAATCCACCGCTCCGCGAACGAATGACGGCTTCCCCTCACCCTAGGAAGTGTCGTCTAGCCCGTCCTTTGTAGCATGATCACCCTGGCGACGTCGACCACCCACATAGAAGAATTACACGTGATTTTGGGAATAAATAACTAATGGCGCGCGGAAATTGCCGCAAAGCCCCGTGCTTCGCCATTTCCTCGTAATTGTATCATCGCATAGCAAGCGAGCGGCGTCCCTATTTGGCGTTAGACGGACTTCAGATC
>CBDUAB010000933.1:0-2595 GCA_965365045.1 uncultured Planctomycetales bacterium | reverse complement strand
GGTGGAGTCATGATACGGATGGCGAGTTCTTCGAGTTGATCGCGATCGACGTTACCGGGCGCGTCGGTCATCAAATCCGCGGCTCGCTGTGTTTTGGGAAAAGCGATGCAGTCGCGGATGTTGTCGAGACCGCCAAATAGCATAACAAAACGGTCGATTCCCAAGGCGATACCTCCGTGTGGCGGCGCGCCGAATTCGAGTGCGTCGAGCAAGAATCCAAATCGCTCGCGGGCAGACTCATCATCCAGACCGAGCAGCTTGAAGACCCTGCGCTGTAATTCTTGGTCGTGAATTCGGATCGTGCCGCCACCTGCTTCGGATCCGTTGATGACGAGGTCGTATGCCACCGCTCGTGATTTCCCCGGATCGCTTTCCAGCATCTCGATGTCTTGAGGCCGCGGAGCCGTAAACGGATGGTGCATCGCGACCCAGTTTGATGATTCTTTGTCATGCTCGAACATCGGAAACTCCACGACCCACGAGAAATTCATGTCGTTTGGACCGTAAAGCTCAAGTTCTGCTCCCAGTCGACGCCGCAGTCCGTTGAGCACTTTGCAAGTAACATCCCATTTGTCCGCGCTCAGTAGTAGCAAGTCGCCCGGTTCCGCATGGAGACGTTCGGTGAACTTGGCCAGTAAGGATTCGTCAAAGTTCTTGGCAATCGGCGAAGCCAGCTTGCCATTGCTCTCGACTTTAAACCATGCCATCCCCTTGGCTCCAAAATCCTGGATGACGTAGTCTGTCAGTTCGTCAATCAAACGCCGGGAATACTTGCCCGCGGCTCCTTTGGCGTTAATCCCACGCACGTGTCCGCCGCTCTCCGCAACAGAACGAAAAACGCGGAACTCAGCTTGTGCAGCTAAATCAGTGCAGTCGATGATTTCCATGCCGAACCGCAAGTCGGGCGCATCGTGACCGTACCGCCGCATCGATTCGTCGTATGTCATTCGAGGCAATGGCGTTTCGATGTTGATGTCAAGAAGTTCTTTCGCCAACGTCTGTACGAGGCCGTCGATCACGCCAATTACATCGTCGGCGTCGACGAAGGACATTTCCAGATCGAGCTGGGTGAATTCCGGTTGTCGGTCAGCGCGCAGATCTTCGTCACGGAAACATCGGGCGACCTGGATGTAGCGATCGTAGCCCGCGATCATCAGAATCTGTTTGTACAATTGGGGCGACTGAGGGAGGGCGTAGAATGCGCCTTGATGCACGCGACTGGGCACGAGGTAGTCGCGGGCTCCTTCGGGTGTGCTGCGCCCGAGGATCGGGGTTTCGATGTCGATAAAATCCAGTTTGGCAAAATAGTCTCGCATTATGTTGATGATGCGACTGCGCAGGTATAGCGCGGCTTGCATCGGCCCTCGGCGCAGGTCGAGATAGCGATATTTGAGCCGCAGGTCTTCGCCGGGCAGATCTTGTTGCGAGGGCGTAAAAGGCGGTGTCTTGGCTTTGTTGAGCACATTCAACGAACTCGCTCGCACTTCGATTTCACCCGTATCCAATTTTGGGTTGACAGTGCCTTCTGGTCGCGGGGCAACGGCGCCCGTGATCTGAATCACGTCTTCGCCGCGCAACTTGCGCGCTACGCCAATGACTTCTTCGCCGCTGTCCGGCCCAAAGACGATTTGCGTCTTGCCGTAACGGTCCCGCAAATCAATGAACAAAGTACCGCCATGGTCGCGATACGTATCGACCCAACCACAAAGCGTTGCGTCTGCGCCTTGTTGGGCAATGCGGAGTTCGCCGCAAGTGTGTGACCTCAGCACGGATGGTCTTCCTAGTCCGGGGAGTGTTGATTCGACTCTACCGCAGGAGGCACGGGTGCCCAATGGGTAGCCCCGTATTGTAAACGGAAGTAGTGTGAGCCGAAAGATCGACGGATGATAGGGTTTACGGCTGGGGCACTTCGCAAAAATGCACATTAGGGGCTGTCGAAGAAAGTGCGCCGCTGCACCCTTTACGGCCGCCAGACGTCCGGCGGCTCTCCCATACTTACGTGGGCCGTGATTACACGTTACCGTATGCGGCGAACACTTGGCTAATTGTTGTGTGGCGGGAGAACATACGTTGACGCTTTACATCCGATGTACGGCGATTGTATTAATTTCCGTCTTGTCGGCGCCAGATCGAGTCTGGTCCCAGGATAATTCGACATCACAACCACGCACTTCCCAGCTCATCTGGAGTGAGCTTCCCGAGCTGCCGCCGGCAGACGGGCAAGCGACGCAAATCGGCGTGGCCGGGCCACTTGTCGGCGTTCACAACGACGCACTGATTGTGGCCGGCGGCGCGAATTTTCCTCACGGTGTACCGTGGAATGACCCAGTTCCCAGTCAAATCGATGCGGGAATGAAAATCTACTGGGATGACATCTTTGTCCTGACAAAAAATGTCGGCGACATGCAATCCGAGTACCAATGGCAGAGGTCGCCCAGCAAGCTTCCAGAACCGGTCGGTTACGGAGTCTCGGTTTCAACGCCTTACGGCGTGATTTGCATAGGCGGTGAATCCAAACCGATTACGCGAGACGCGGACGGTGATCCAACGCAAACTCTGAAGATTCACGACGGCGTCTTCGTGCTGCGTTGGAAT
>CBDUAB010000932.1:0-2596 GCA_965365045.1 uncultured Planctomycetales bacterium | reverse complement strand
TTAGTTCACGAAAAGCCTGATCTAGGCTGCGGCCATTACTCGTTAATTCCGTGGTCTTGCCGTCATAAACGATCCGGCCTTCGTCGATCACGATGACCCGATTACACATCGCGTCCACTTCTTGCAAGATGTGCGTCGAGAGCAACAGTGTTTTTTCTTCGCCAAGTTTAAGCAGCATCTTGCGGACATCGCGGATTTGATTGGGGTCTAGTCCAGCAGTTGGTTCGTCCATGATGAGAACTTCCGGCTCGTGCAATAGCGTTTGGGCCATGCCGACGCGTTGTCGAAAACCCTTGGAGAGCTTGCCAATCGGCTTGTGGAGTACGGTGCCAAGCGCGCACAGCTCGACGACAGCGTCGATGCGAGATAGTTTGTATTCTTTGTCCATGCCGCGTGCATCGCCGAAAAAGGACAGCAGCCCAAATGGTGTCATGTCGGCATAGAGTGGGCCATTTTCCGGTAAGTAACCAAGTTTGGTCGAACCGGGAATTCGATCGGTCGCCATGTCGTAGCCAGTAATGCGTGCCTTACCCTGGGAGGGGGCAAGATAGCCCGTCAGGAGCTTCATCGTCGTGCTCTTGCCAGCACCGTTGGGTCCCAGGAATGCGACAACTTCGCCGCGGTGGACGCTGAAGCTGACGTCCCGCACGGCAGCAAATGGTCCGTAGAATTTGGAAAGGCCTTCGGCCTCAATCATGGGGGTCTGATCGGTCATGGTTTCAAGTCGTAAAATCCAATTGGGCTTCGTGTAAATGCTTATCTGCTTGCACAGAGAAGGTTTATGTCGTAATCGGGAAAGCCATGATAGTAGGGTAGCCAGACGCTTTGTACCAGGGACGCTGGAGAGCGGCTGAACTACCAGGTGGGGACACAGACACACCCGGTTCTGCGTCGGCTAGCTCAATACGGGTCGATAGGTCCGATCAATATGCTCAAAGTCCGGCTCCTACTTGACTTATACGTGCCCTAAGCCGTTCGGTTCTCACTCGATTTTCTCGATTAATTCGCGAAGAACCGTTGGATCGGCGGGCGTTGCCAGTGACCACAAATTCGTACCCAGGCCGTCGGGCGGTACGTTACCTGTCCATAAGAATTACCCAATCCGAGCGCGAAACTCAAGACCGCCATTCCTGGCTTCGTTTCATAGGGGCTAAGCGTTAGGATGCCTCGGCATTTAGGCGAAATGTCAGATGTCGCCGCCAATTTTTGTCGTCCTGATTCGGGAAATCGCTGCGGAGATGCACGCCGCGCGACTCTTCACGCTGCGAGGCGGCCACGATGACGAGACGTGAAACGACAAGCATATTCTGCAACTCCCACCCCTGTGGATCGTGAAATTGTCGGGGCAGCACGTAATGACACCATTGTTCAATGGAATTCAGGGCGTCCGCCATTTTTTCTGGTTGGCGGCGGACGCCGACCGCCCTCCACATCAAACTCGACAGCGAGTTACGAATGTCCACCAGATTGAGCGGTTCGCCAGTCGGGTCAGCGACCACCCGGTTTTCAATCGACATCGCTTGCAACCGATCGTCCATGGCGACCGCGGCATGGGACGCGGCGATGCCCGCGCGTTGGCCATAAACGATCGCTTCGAGCAGGCTATTTGAAGCCAAACGATTCGCGCCGTGGAGGCCGCTCGATGTTGCCTCGCCAGCGGCGAATAAACCGTCGAGCGAAGTATGTCCATCCTGGTCGACGGTTACGCCGCCCAGCATGTAGTGGGCTCCGGGGCGTACTGGGATAGGATCGGTGGCAATGTCGATATCAAATTCAGAACAAACGTGGGCAATTCCGGGAAACCGTTTGCGAACGTGTTCGGCATCGAGGTGACGTGAATCAAGGAAAACATTGGGGCGTCGGGTCCGCTCCATGTGCGTTACAATCGCCTGTGCCACCACGTCGCGCGGGGCAAGTTCAGCCCGTTCATCGAACTCGGGCATGAAGCGGTGACCGTCGTGATCAATCAGATGGGCGCCTTCGCCGCGCATCGCTTCGGTAATCAAACTACGACTACTGCCGGCAATGTAAAGCACGGTTGGATGGAATTGGACAAACTCCATGTCCCGCAGTTCCACTCCCGCGCGATGGGCCATGGCATGACCATCGCCGGTCGCGACCGCCGGGTTGGTTGAATCGCGATAGATTTGTCCGGTGCCACCCGTGCAAAGAATCGTTTGCTTGGCCCAGACGAACATCTTGCCGCGGTCAGGTTGCCAAATGACTGCACCTTGGCAACGTCCGTCATCGACGAGCAAGTCGAGCGTAAAGGTGTCGTGCCACATAATGACGTTATCGAGTCCACGGACATGCTCGGCCACGGCACGCATGATCTCTCGGCCCGTGGCATCGCCTTGCGCATGCAAGATACGATGGTGTTGGTGGCCGCCTTCGCGGCCCAGCGACAGATTACCGTCGTCGTTGCGGTCGAACTGCGTGCCCCATGCGATCAATTCGTCAATGCCTCGCGGGGCGCCGCGAACGACCAGTTCGAGTCGGCAGAGAGCAACAACGAGGCCGCGCAAATTCTCCTTCTTGTGGTTCCCGCTCTCCCGGACCTCGTCATCGATGGCCTTGTCCTGCCGGACGATCTTGT
>CBDUAB010000931.1:0-2601 GCA_965365045.1 uncultured Planctomycetales bacterium | reverse complement strand
GCCGGTTGGACGCAAAGCACAGATTTCGTACCCTTCGCCCAAGCCGTAGCTAGCCACAAACGCTTCGATGGCTGCCTTATGTGCCCCGTAGTGGCTAAGTGGCCACAGTGGGTGGGCTTCATCGAGAGGTCGATCGTCGAGGATTCTCTCGTGCACGGCACACGTTGATATCTGTATGAATCGCTGTACGCCGGCTGCCCGCGCCGACTCAATCAAACGCACGGTTCCGAGCACATTCTGACGAACGAACTCAACCATGTCGCCTTCGGCGCCGCGAAAACCGTCTCCCGGCCGGAAGAGGGCCGCGTGAACGACCACATCGCAATCGGCGACCAAAGCCGCAGTGTCCGCGGCATCGTCGAGTTGACCGGAAACCCATTCGACCAAGTTGCCAGGGATCTCAAAACCGGCCACATCAAAGCCGCTACGATCACTCGTCGCGCGATGCCAGCAACGTGTGGCATGCCCTAGGTCCGTGAGATGCTTGACAATATATCGACCAATGAAACCGGTTGCTCCCGTGACTGCAATCCGCATGGTTTTTCTCTCTTTCGCTAGCACGGCGACGGATCTTTTTCAGACTTTTTCGGATTCGATAGAAACCTGATTCACAGCGACGTGTTTCATTTTCCAGACAGACAAGCTGTCGTGAACAGCGAACTAGTGTATGACGTAATTTCGTGGAATGTCTAACATTGTGTCCCTCGCTCGCGCGTCGGGCTAGTGTTGTTTTACAAAGTGCGTTCTCACCCACCCTGCCCCAAGCGAGTTCTGCCATGACACATCGCAGTTCCCAGGATCGTTTTGCATTCACTTTGGTTGAATTGTTGGTCGTAATTGTCATCATCGGATTGATTATCGCCTTGTTACTGCCTGTCATCAACGCGGCGCGGGAAACTGCGCGGCGAACTCGGTGTCAAGCCAACCTAAGGCAAGTTGGCCTGAGCATGATTCAATACCTGGACCTGCATAAAGAGACGTTTCCGGATGCAGCGCAGATGCCAAGCGTCACGCCGGAAAAGCCTTCTCTTTACGTTACGCTCAGTTCGTTGATCGAGCACAACCAAGCTGTTTTTGAATGCCCAAGTGATTACGAGTTTTTTGCGCGCGAAGGCATCAGCTACGAGTATCCCAACTCGCGATTGGCCGGACGGACGACAAGAGAAGTCACCGAGCGCCGCAAGCTGTCAGAAGTTGTCGTGTTGTTCGATTTCGAGAATTTTCATGGACCTGAGGGCACCGTCGGCTCACGAAACCAACTTTTTGCCGACGGACATGTCACTCCGCTCTAGAATCGCTGGAGGCAAACAATGACCGGTAAGAAAAAAGTGTGGTTCGCGCTGGCGAGTATCGTAATGCTGCTGTTGTTCGTGGGCGGAATCAGATGGGTGTGGTGGTTCAAAACAGATCCACAGGTCGAATTGGTCCGCGAACTGCGGGCGCAGGCCTTTAGCGAAGAATCGCGGGCGCTGGAACCGGATGCACGTCGCGCAGTTTTCGAAAAAATGCGCGAGGAAAGTGAGAAACTGTCGGACGAACAACGCCGTGCGCTTCGCGAAGAGGCCCGCGACGATTTTCAGGGACGAATGCAGCAGCGGATTGGCAGCTTTTTCGAGCTGTCCGGCGACGAGCGGATCGCGTATCTCGACGAGCAAATCGACGAGATGGAGGAAAGACGCGAGCAATGGCGTCAGCGCGAGCAGAATGGCGAAGCGGGCAGACGGGGGCCTGGAACAGGCAGGGGTGGGGTCGGAGCACGTAATGGGCAAGGCCGTGGTGGTCGAGGGAATATGACGGCCGAACAACGCAATGACCGCAGACGTGGTTTCCTTGATCGGACTTCGGCCGAAGACCGGGCTCAATTCACAGCTTACATGGACGCCATCAACAAACGCCGTGCAGAGCGGGGATTGGAACCCACGCGACGATTTGGACGACGTTGAGAAACGCGTCGTGACACCGGGGATGGCATGGGAATCACTATTAGTGCAGAATCGGCACACTACCCAGCCAGATCGGAGGAGGCTGGCACCAAGTCGTGCGTTAGCCGAGTTATTTCATGTCACTCATCCCCGCGACAACAATGCAATTTCGTACCTCGTCAGTGGTGATTGTCTTGCTCACGTTGATTGCTCATAGCCGCGCAATTTCGCAACAACTGCCAATCCCAAACCAATACAAACGGGTCCATCAGACTGCGTTAAAAGCCATCGTGGGCGGTGAAGCAGCCAAGACTGAGAAAATGCTCCATGAGTTCTTGCAGCAGTGGCCGGACGATCCCGAGTCGTATTACATGTTGACGGTTATGTATGCCCAGACGAATCGGGTACCAGCCGCGATTGAAACGGCAGAGCGCGCCATCGAATTGGGATTGCCCGCTGAGCGATTTATCGCCGGCACAAGAACACTGCTCGAACCGCTGGCCGATACGGAGTTCATCACTGGACTGCGGCGACGATTCGCCTTTACACCTTTGCACGGGCCGATGCTGGGCAACGTGACTGACCATAGCGTCAACATCTGGTTGAGGACGGCAAAGGCGGCCCAAGTACGCGTCGTCAGCTCACAATCGGCGGACATGTCCAATCCTACTTATTCGCC
>CBDUAB010000930.1:0-2603 GCA_965365045.1 uncultured Planctomycetales bacterium | reverse complement strand
CGTACGGTCACGACGCTCGTGAATCCACCGCGGGCCTCACGGCCCCCGTTCGCCAGTTCAACATGAAACGGCAATTGTCGGCGTTGTTGCTGCTTTTTGGTCTTGCGGCGACCGCCAGCGCCGCGGAAGTGGTCAATTTCAACCGTGATATTCGTCCACTGCTGTCGGATCGCTGTTTTGCTTGTCATGGCCCCGATGCGAACGCGCGGCAAGCGGAATTGCGTTTGGATGTCAAGGACGAAGCTCTCGGGCACGTCATCGAACCTGGTGACGCCGGCGCGAGCGAGTTGATTTCGCGAATCACAAGTGACGATCCAGATGAACGGATGCCGCCCACCGATTCACGCAAGACGCCTCTGTCGAGCCGCGAGATTGAGTTGATTCGGCGTTGGATCGATCAGGGCGCGAACTGGCAAGACCACTGGGCCTTCGTGCCTCCTTTGCGCCCCGTCGTACCGCAAGTTAACTTTTCTGACTGGCCGGCTAATCCAATCGATTACTTCTTGCTCGCCGAATTCGAGACCGCCGGAATCGAACCGTCGCCGCACGCCGATCGTCGCACGCTCGTTCGACGCCTGAGTTTTGACGTGTTGGGTCTGCCGCCGAGCAGCGAGGAAATCGAACGAGCAGTTTCGTTCGCTCGTGACTGGGACGTTCATTACGGCCAGCTCGTCGACCAGTTGCTGATGTCACCGGGATTCGGTGAACGATTGGCATCCTATTGGTTGGATGTCGTTCGTTACGCCGATTCCGTCGGAATTCATGGTGATCAATTGGTCAGCATGTCGCCTTTTCGAGACTACGTTATTAATGCGTTCAACAACAACATGCCATTCGATCGTTTTTTGGCTGAACAGTTGGCGGGTGATCTGTTGCCCGGCGCTACCCGTGACCAGCGGATTGCGTCGGCGTTTAACCGATTGCACATGATTACAGCCGAAGGAGGTGCGCAGAATAAGGAGTATCTGGCGATCTACTCGGCCGATCGCGTTCGTAACACGAGCGCCGCGTTGATGGGTGTCACGATGGGCTGTGCCCAGTGCCACGATCACAAATTCGATCCGTTCTCTACCAAGGAGTTTTACGAGTTTGCTGCTTTTTTTGCCGATCTCAAAGAGACGGGTGTCTACGGCGGTAGCAATTGGTATCCCCAAATGATCGTGCCAACGGCTGAAGAAGCGGCGCAGCTCGAACAACTCAACCAGGCAGTCACGGCTGTCGAAAAGCGAGTGAAAGAAAGCGAAAGCGAGAGTGATGCGCGGAAAGCGGCCGATGAAGAGCTTAAGAAAGCCAAGCAGCGGCGTGACGATTACCGCAAAACGATCCGTAGTGTCCTGGTCTCCGAATCGGTCGGGCCCCGCGAAATGCGCGTGTTGCCGCGGGGTAATTGGCTGGATGATTCTGGCGAAGTCGTCCTGCCGGGCGTCCCTGATTTTCTCTTGCCCCTTGGTCGCGATGCGCGCGTCGGTGCGGACGGTGGCGACCGTGCGACGCGTTTGGATCTCGCGGCTTGGTTGACCAATCCGCGACATCCATTGGTGGCGCGCGTGTTTGTGAATCGGTTGTGGAAACTGTATTTCGGTCGCGGAATCGTGCCGTCTCTTGATGACTTTGGTTTTCAAGGTGCGGCGCCAACGTATCCCGAGCTGTTGGATTGGCTGGCAATCGAATTCATTGAGAGTGGTTGGGACGTAAAGCACGTGATCCGTCTCATGGTCACTTCACGCGCCTATCGGCAGTCATCTATCGTCACATCGCGGATGCGCGAGCACGATCCGCTGAATCTGCGGTTTGCCCGTCAAGCACGGTTTCGACTTGACGGTGAAGTGGTGCGCGATAACGCGCTCGCCGTGAGTGGTTTGTTGGTTAGCCGAATTGGAGGTCGCAGCGTGCGACCTTACCAGCCGGCAGGTTATTACGCCCACTTGAATTTTCCACGACGGACGTATCGAGCTGAGAAAGACGACAATCTTTGGCGACGAACGGTTTACACGCACTGGCAGCGAACCTTTCTGCACCCAAGTCTCAAGGCGTTTGACGCGCCGACGCGCGAGGAATGTACGGCCGACCGGCCGCGTTCCAATACGCCGCTGCAGTCGCTCGTTTTGCTCAACGATCCGATTTATGTTGAGGCCGCCCGGGCGTTGGCGAGCCGCGTGATTCGAGAAAGCGAATCGACAGCGGCGGCGCGTATTTCACAAATGTTTCGCTTAGCTTTACAACGGAAGCCGACGGACGAAGAGTTTGAGGTACTCACGTCGTTAGTCGAAGAACATCGACATCGTTTTGAGCAGGACGCCAAGGCGGCCGACGAATTAATTTCGGTAGGTGAATTGCCGATTCCCGCCGACATGGATCGCACGGAATTGGCGGCCTGGATGTCGGCAGCGCGCGTGGTTTTGAATTTACACGAAATCATTTCGAGGTATTGATGGAAATCTTTTTGCCTGATTGTGCGGCGATGGCCGCCCGTCGTACGTTTCTCAAGCGTAGCGCGGTCTCGATTGGCTCCACGGCTTTGGCGTCCGTACTGTGTCCGCAATTACTTGCAGGCCAGCCGCTGCACGGAAACATTTCGGCTCGCGGCGGTCGCATAGGTCAGG
>CBDUAB010000929.1:0-2605 GCA_965365045.1 uncultured Planctomycetales bacterium | reverse complement strand
CCAACTCCAGCGCTTTATCTTTCATGCCCTGGAGATCCAATTTGCCGGTTCCCAAAATCGGAATCTCGTCGACTTTGACAAATCCGTTAGCGGCGGGAATAAACAGGTTTGGCAATCCCATCTGAGTCAATCCGTCGCGCAAGTCCTCCGGTGTCTTGTCTAAATCGGTGTGCAATACGATCAATCGCTCGCCCTTACGTTCATCGGGAACTGCGGTCACGACGGCCTTGAGGCCGGCCTCTTCATCCGCTCCGATCAGCTCATTGAGTGCGTCTTCGATTTGAATGTGTGGTACCATCTCGCCACCGATTTTCGAGAAACGACTCTCCCGCCCGGTGATCTGAACGAAGCCTTCGTTGTCAATGAGCGCGACGTCACCGGTCACATACCAACCATCTTTGATGACCTCCGCCGTCTTCTCCGGTTGGCGGAGATACCCTTTCATCACGTTAGGGCCACTGATTTGTAGCATTCCTTCCTCGTTGACGTCGCATTCGGCGCCGGTTTCCAGATCAACGATCCGCGCGGCCACGCCAGGCACTGGCCGACCTACGGTGCCGTCCTTCAGCCCTTTTTGGTCGGTGCTCAGATTGCGACTTAACGGCACGTTGACCGAGGCAAGCGGCGACAGTTCGGTGCAGCCGTACCCTTCGACCGGTCGCACACCAAACTTTTCCTCGAAGGCATCAGCAAGTGATTTCGGCAGTTTTTCGGCGCCGGTCACGATAACGTCAAGCGTCTTGAACTGTTCGGGGGTGCAACGGCGCAAATAGTTACGTAAAAATGTGGGCGTCGCCAACATGACTGTCGCTTTGTGTTGCGCGGCCAGCTTGCCGATGCGTTTGCCGTCGATTGGACTGTAATGATAGATGCCCTTGAGATCGAGCGCCAGCGGCGTCCAGAGAGTGACGGTGTAACCGAACGAATGGAAGAATGGCAGGACCCCGACGATCACATCTTTGCTGCCCAGGTGAATGACTTGATCGATGGCTTCGGCGTTCGAAGCGATGTTGTCGAATGTCAGCATCACGCCTTTGGGAGCACCCGTGGATCCGGACGTGAAAATCACGGTCAGTACATCGTCGCCCTTGATCTCGCCCAAACCCAATTGTTGCTCGAGCCAACTGGCGGGTGTCACATAAGCAGCAAATGCCGACGACACTTTGTCCGCAAACGTCGGTTTGTCCTTAAAGTCTTCGAGATAGACAAGCTCCGTGTCGAGATCAAAGTCCATTTTGCTCATGAAGCGCCGACTGGTGAGCACATGTTTGATCCCGGACGTCGAGATGCACTCATTGAGCACATTTGACGAGACCGTGTAGTTCAAATTGATCGCGACTCGTTTGTCTAGGGTCAAGGCCAGATTTGTCAAAACCCCGCCGACCGAAGGCGGCAAGAACACACCGACGTTCTTTTCCTCCGGGCCGAGAACGTGTCGCCGCAGTAGTCGTCGCAAAACGAGGGTCCGCAACAGACACTGTGCGCCTGACAAGTTCGCTCCCGAAGAGTCCGCGATCTTGGAGCGAAACTTGCGTTTCTTGCAATTGCGCACGGCGCTGCTGGGCAAGGACATAAACCCGTGTTGTCGCTTCTTCACGGCGTTTGCTCCTAATTTCAAGATGTCTTGCCGGGCTTGGTGAATGCCATGGACTTTCTCCACCGGCTTGTCAACGTGTATTGAAATCGGATAGGGCAGTCTGAGCGGCCACTTTCGAAAAAAACGGCCCCGCTCAAAGCTAAAGATACTGCCCCACATCTCGTCAATGTAGACCGGAATCACGGGGGCGTCGGTCCCCTCCAATATCTTTAGCATTCCCGCCCGAAAAGTATTAGTCTGTCCGGTACGCGTGATTCCGCCTTCCGGAAATATCCCCACAAGCTCGCCATTTTGCAACGCATGGCGTGCGGTTTCGAGTGCCCGGCGAATTGACTTCGGCCCCGACGATACGTAGATGGCGCCGAACTCGTTGGCCAACCAACGCATGAACGGATTGCTAAAATTCCCTTCCCAAACAAACATCCGTAACGGGCGCTCGTTAATGTACATCAGCAATTGGCCGTCCAGCCATGACACGTGATTCGACACGATCAGACCAGGGCCTTGCCGCGGCAAGTTCTCTTGGCCGTGCACTCGCAAACGATAGACCGTACTCGTAATAATCCACACGATAAACCGCAAACATTCGTTCGGGATGCGCCAAAAGATGTAAATCAGCACGGCAATCGCCAGAATCCCACAGATCAGAAAAACGTCGCGCGGACGACACAACGACCATCCCATCGCTTCCGCAGTGACACTCGACACGAGCTGCTTGTGTTCCGGATAACGCCGCTTTACGTACGCCCGACGAGCCGGTGTCCGCTGTCCTAATTCCATTTCCGTCCAGGCCAGATTGCCGGCCAACAACAAACGCGCACTGCCATCGACTTTGCTCAAATAATCATCCGGCGCGGGTAGTTCGTTCGTCGTCTCAAGATCTTGCCGAAGCTGTTCCGCATCATGCCGAAACTTTTCCGTCAGATTTTGAATCTGCTGTCGATCAGCGGGGCTGACATCGATCTGACGCAACATGGCAACGTCGTCGAGCGACCCAGAGTCGAGCGG
>CBDUAB010000928.1:0-2609 GCA_965365045.1 uncultured Planctomycetales bacterium | reverse complement strand
GATCCTTACTATCCTTAATGTTGTTGAAGATGAGAAGATAATCTGCTTTAGGGATGGTTTCGGCAATCGCAGGGTTTTTTCGGATTTTGGGGATGATTGGGTCAGGCCAACGCCCCTTGGCATTTAGCGCCGCTGATTCGACAAGGCTCGTCGTAAGTCATTGTTAAGCCAAGGCGTTACCGCCGTCGGCTGCTTACCAATAGATACCAATCATCGTTTACATCAGCGTTGCAAATCTGATGTCCAATTGGATTCGGCGCTGCAGCCGCACCCTTGGATATGGCAAGGCCGGATCAAATAAACGTGCCTTTTGAAGGGAAATCAATTGTCATCCGCGGTCAATGATGCAACACGGTGTAGAGTGCCAGCGGATCGCTCGTGACAGTTCCGACGAGACTTTAGACGACCCTTGTCCAGCCCACGTGAGTTGCAGGTTTGTTGGGCAACGACTTGAGTTACTGCATTGCTCTAGTTGAACACGCCACTTTGGAGTGAGATAGCATCTGCAAGTTGATGCGAGCACATCGTTTGACGGCAAGCCGTCGGGGGTGCGGGAACGCACTTTGCAAAAATGCACGATAGCCCGACGCGCAAGTTTTGAAGTTGCGCATGTTTCTAACCGCGGAGCGGTGACATGCGTTAGCCTGGGACTTTAGTCCCAGGAAAACCGACAATATTTAATTCGAGTCGCGGAGCGACGGCATGTGCGAAGCGTTTAGCACATGCGGTCGCTCCGCGACTCTCGGGTGCATTGTCTTACCCAAACTAAAGCCCCAGGCTATCACATATCGTTCCTCCGGAACTAAACAGCGCAAATTCAAAATGCGCAAGCGCCGGGCTATTGAAGAAAGTGCGTTCCAGCACCCAGCCGCGGGCGACGGCGCGTCTCGAAACACCGTCGCCTGCGACTTGCCGTTACACGACTAATTGCAACTCACTTAGGCTAAGATTTGATCAACCATGGATCACCGGCGATCTACTTGAGCACTTTCGCTTCGACTCCAGCCGGCTTTTCTGTCAAGCGGATTGGATTTGCGTCCTTCGAGTCTGGACGCGTAATCGATTCGGCAAGTTCGACAGGCATCCGCTGGCCCTGAGTATCCCAATTGCGCGCCTGAGTCAGCAGACTGCTCTCGGAATATGTCGCATCCATCTTTCTCATGCCGTTCTCATGCCAACTGATCCACAAGCCTTCCCTTTGGCCGTCGCTATAGTTGCCGGCGCACTGCCGTCCGCCGTTCGCGTGCCACATCCGCCAAGGTCCTTGCATCTTGCCCGCGACATAAAGGCCTTCCGTCATTTTCTGACCATTATTGTGCCACCAGGCAAATTGACCTACTTCAACGCCGTGATCGTATGTGCCTTGCTGGCGAGGTGTGCCATTGGCATACCAGTATTGCCAAACGCCGTGCCGGTCGGTGTTGCCTTGCGTGCTGACAAGTCGTGTTTCGATTTTGCCGTTCCACCAGTCAACTTGAACCTTTGTGATCTCAAGCGGATTGAGAACATGTCCCTCGGACTTCTTTTGTTTTCGCTTGCCTTTGCCTTTGGAAAACCATGTCCCATCGTGAACCAGTAACCGGCCGTCGATGTATCGCGCCAAGACATCCAATTGGTCTTTACCTGACGAGGCAACGATATCACCGACGATTTGGTCTCGATCGTAAGTGATTTGTTTGCGTGTGGATCCATCGGTGTTAAACCAGCTCCATTGCCCGTGACGATGACCTTCCGAGAATTGCCAATGGATTAGTGCGCGTCCTTCATTGTCGGCGATGGTCCAGTCGCCGTGTAGCAGGTCGTCGCGAAACGTCGCGCTCGAATTAAAAGGAGCCGTGAATCCCGACGTTGCGTTCTGGGCAATTATGTCACTTTTGCGATCCGAGTAGCTTCTTGCCCACTCGCCGTTCTTCTTTCCCATCTTGTAATGGCCCATGCCAAGGATTCGCCCGTCAGGCATGTAGGCCTTAAACACACCGTGACTGACAAAATCCTCGTTGTCGTCCAGGGTGACTTGGCACTCGGTTTTGACGCTATTATCCGGATAACGCTCAATAACGACCTCGTTGTTTTGTCCCGGCTGGCCATTCGTATTCGCGGCTTCCGCGACAACCGGCGCTTCCGCGGGCTCCTCGGCGGTCGCACCCACCATCGGAACGTACAAAACCGTCAAACTAAGGGCAAACATTGATAGGATCGTTCGATTCATTGCACATACCTCGTTCATCAAATCGCTAATATCCACCACGCTTGTTGGAATCCTTCGTCCACCTAGTTGGTCGGACTACAGGAAACCGGAAATGCATGTACAACCAATCCGACCCGTGTGACTAGATGTCAAATGTTTACGCTAAAGAATCGCTTTATGTGTCGAATTTTTTGGCGTCCTTGCTACGTCCTTGCTACGCCCTGGGTTTTCGCCACCCTATTTTGTGTCTGTTGGAATCGTCAGAAACCAAAGGTAGTCGCGTGTCAAAAACCAAAGAATTAAGTGTGGCGGCGAAAGTGATCGAATGACAGCAATTGCAATTTGCAAACCGAGCAGCGTGTTTTGTGGAGCGTGCGTTTCATCCGGGTCACCGTTATCCGGTCGCCTGATACGTGTCAGC
>CBDUAB010000927.1:0-2610 GCA_965365045.1 uncultured Planctomycetales bacterium | reverse complement strand
TTGCCACCTTCTTTCATGGCTGCTGATCTTTGGATCTGTATTGGCTTTGATCGGGCAGCATTCACCGCTACGGGCTTTGGCAGACGAAACACTGGAAACAACGCCGCCAGATTCGGACGGTCCCGAGGCCGCATCGCGAATGAAGGAGCAGGCGGATGCCCTGAAGGCAGAGCAGTACGCGATTGGCTCTCAGCTAATCAAGGAGTTTCCCGATGACTTCGATTCGGTGCGCGTCATGGGATATGTGCACAGCAGCCAAGGTAATTTGGACGAGATGTTTGCGTGTTGGCAACGCTGTCGCACACTCCAGCCGAATCGTGCCGACGTCTACGACCAATTGGGGCGACATGCGCTGCAAATGGAAGAGTATGACGACGCCATCGGCTATTGGCAGCAAGCCCGGAAAATCGACCCTCAAATGCCCGGTGTTCTCACGAACATTGGAAACGCCTTGCTGAACCTGGGGAGGCCGGAAGACGCTGTAAAACTTCTAAAGCAAGAAGCTGAAATCACGCCCACAAGTCAAACGCATTACCTTCTCGGTGAAGCGTTGTTCCAACTCGGTGACTTTACCAAGGCAAAGAACAGTTATCAGCGTGCCGTGCAGCTTGAGCCGAACCACACGAAAGCTGTTTACGGATTGGTCAAGGTCTGCGCACGACTGGGCGAGCGTGAGGAAGCAGCCGCTTATTCCCAGCAGTTTCAAAGGCTCGAGACCGCCACCGGGCAATCCGACCAGGAATATCGCAAACAGTATGACGATCTACGGCAGATGCGAGAAAGGTTGGCCGACACTTGTACGGATGCCGGACGAGTTTATCATCGCCACAAGAATTCACTAAAAGCAGAGCGGCTCTGGGTTAGGGCGGCTGCGGTTGATCCCCAGAATACCGCCTGCCGGTCACTGTTAGCATCCCTGTACACCAAACAGCGTAAGGTGGGTGACGCATTACGACAATACCAAGAGCTACTGCGGATCGAGCCAGATGTCGTGGAACATTACCAGAAGATCGGATTTCTGCAGGCCCGTCTAGGTAAACTCACTGACGCGGAGTCGTCATTTCGAAAGATGGTAGAAATAGCTCCGCGAAACGCGGCCGGACATCGGGCGCTAGCGAAGTTTTATCTCAATACTAATCGGGAGGCAGCGCTTGCCAAAAAATTGGCCGACAAGGCGGTCAAACTCGATCCAGTTGCGGACAGTTATTTTGTGCTGGGATGGGCCAGCGCCAAGAATGGGAAACGGCAACAAGCGTTGGCGGCACTACAAAAAGCGATACAACTCAATCCAGGCAATGCGACCTACCAGCAACTTTATCGAACGGTCCTGGGGAAACAGACTAAATGACGAAATGCCTAAGCAAGTTAATGGTGACCATCGTTGCATTCGGTTACGTCGGCGCGACGGCGCTTGCCCAACACGCGATCCAATTACACGATGTGACGGGACAAACGGGCATCAGGTTCCAACACACGGATGGCAGTAGCGGCAAGTATTTCATCGTAGAGTCCGTAAGTGCCGGCCTGGCGTTGTTTGATTATGACGGCGACGGTGACATCGATATTTATTTCCTGAATGGTGCACCGATGCGTGGCACGCAAGCAACGGTCCCGCCGAGAAATGCGCTCTACCGCAACGAAGGTGATTGGAAGTTCACCGACGTAACGGAACAGGCTGGCGTTGGCGACACTGGGCATGGGCTGGGAGTCACGGTGGGTGATTATGATAACGACGGTGATCAAGACCTGTACTTGAACAACTTCGGGCCCAACGTACTCTTACGCAATAATGATGACGGTACGTTCACGGACGTCACGGGTCAGGCCGGCGTTCAAAACGGCCAACGCGTGGGGGCTGGAACAAGCTTCCTCGATATTGATGGTGATGGCGATCTCGATTTGTACGTCGCCAATTACGTCAAGTATTCCTTTGATCAAGACGTGCCGCGTACCACGCAAGGCTATCCTGTTTACGCGGGACCGCGCGATTACTCGGCTGACCCCGACACGCTCTTCCAAAACAATGGCGATGGCACTTTTACGGACGTAAGTGTCGCGACGGGAATCGCCGCCCACGCAGCGCCTGGGATGGGAATGACATGCTCCGATTATGATGGCGACGGCGATACGGATATCTTCGTCGGCAGCGACGCATCGGCCAATCTGTTGTTTCAGAACGACGGTACCGGCAAATTCAATGAAATCGGACTGTTGAGTGGCTTTGCCTATGATGTTGCTGGAAAACCGCAGGGAACCATGGGAGTGGACTGCGCCGATTTCGACAACGATGGTCGCTTCGATGTCCACGTCACATCGTACCAGCATGAGCTGGTCACTCTTTATCGTGGTGTGGGCAACGGATTTCTCGAGGATGTTACCAATCGATCGGGCGCTGGATTGGGGACACGCGCGCTGGTCACGTGGGGGAACGGGTTTGCTGATTTCGACAACGATGGCGACCGAGACTTTTACGTCGCTTGCGGCCATCTGCATGACCATGTCGATCATTTCGACAACAGCACTTCGTACGAAGCTCGGAATATGCTTTTCGAGAATTTCGGCAAGGGAAAGTTCTCCGATGTTTCAAAACAATGTGGCGATGGGATGTTG
>CBDUAB010000926.1:0-2612 GCA_965365045.1 uncultured Planctomycetales bacterium | reverse complement strand
GCGCCCAGTCGCGATACCCTTTCGCTTACACCTATCGCGATTATGTTGTCCGCGCTTTCAATGAAGACGTTCCTTACGACCAATTTATCTTGCAGCAGTTGGCGGCGGATCGGCTTCCCATGGATGAGGCGGATCGATGGCAGCTCGCGGCGATGGGGTTTCTCACGGTCGGTCGCCGTTTCAACGTCAACGTTCCGGACGTCATCGACGACCGTATTGACGTGATCACTCGCGGGTTGATGGGGTTAACGGTCACCTGCGCTCGCTGTCACGATCACAAGTACGATCCTATTCCGACGGCTGATTACTATTCACTTTACGGCGTCCTCGCCAGTAGTGTCGAACCGCCTGCCGGAGAATTGCCGCTCCTGTCAAACGTGTCCATCCACACGGACGAATACCAGGAATACCTGGAGCGCCTATCGAAAACTCAGCAAGAATACGAGGATCGTGTCCGCGATCTGCACGATACGATCGCCCACGAAATGCGCGCCTTCGCGGCCGACTATCTGGTCTATTTGGTGCGCGAAGTGGCACGGCATCGGGGCGGTGATCAAAATCCACTAAAAACAGATCGCACAATTCTACGGGGACCGTCCGCCTATGGATTTGGGGCCATCAACCGATGGCGCAAGTTCATTCAGGCATGTGAAAACGACGATCCTGTATTCGGTTTGTGGCAGCGACTGATACGATTGCCGGCTGACAACTTCACCGACGCCGCGGCGCAAGTAATAGCGCGGGACACAACGTCAAATCCACTGCTGCTGGCGACACTGCGTCAAAAACCGCCGGTTTCGATGGTCGATATTGCCCGCACACTTGGCGGATTGTTGGAAGATTCCTACGCCGCGTGGCAATCCGCATTGAAGCAACAGCCACACATTGAACACCTGGCCGACGACCCTCAAGAAGGACTTCGGCAAGTTCTCTTCTCGCCTGATTCACCAGCCGTCATGACAGCTTATGAAGCGGTCGATTGTTACCATCTGGACGAGCATACCGACGTGCGTGGTCGTTGGGGAAAGATCGAAGAGGTGTCGCTCGAATTCTCACATGCGCCCGCTCGACCCATGCTGCTCGTTGACCGTCCCCAACCTATTGAGCCACGAATTCTTGTACGCGGTAACGCCAACCGACTAGGACTTCATGTGCCACGCCGCTTTCTTCATTTGCTGGAGCATGTCGATGGCGGTCAGACATACGATTCGGGAAGTGGCCGGTTGGAGATGGCGCTGGCAATTACGAGCCCTGATAATCCACTAACGGCCCGCGTTATCGTGAACCGCGTGTGGTCGTGGCATTTTGGGCGCGGGCTCGTGGCCACGGCCAGCGATTTCGGATTGCGGAGCGAGAAACCGTCGCATCCAGAGCTATTGGATTACCTTGCGGCGTGGTTTATTGATCACGGTTGGTCCGTTAAAGAACTTCATCGTCTGATCATGACCTCCAACACCTATCAGCAGGCCAGCGATTATCGTGACGAATGCCATCGGATCGATCCCGAAAACCGGTTGCTGTGGTGCTTTCGTCGACAACGGATCGATCTCGAGACATTGCGTGATTCCTTGCTGCAAGTAAGCGGCCAGCTTGACAGTCGTCTAGGTGGTCAACCGGTCGCGGCGGCTTTGGACGATCCCAACCATCGCCGACGTTCGATCTATTTGCTGATCGATCGCCAGCACACTCCGGAGCTGGCTCAAGTGTTCGACATTCCCAGCCCCGACTTGACGAGCCCCGGTCGCACGTCAACGACCGTGCCACAGCAACAGCTCTTTATGATGAACAATCGTTTTGTCATCGCGGCGGCGGAGTCAGTTGTCGCACACATGAGACAAGACAAGGACGCTGCGGATGATAGGAGTCGTGTCAAGTACTTATACCGTCAAATATTGGCGCGAGAAGCGACGCAGCGCGAGATGGATAGGATGGCGGCTTATGTGCGCCAGGAACCTGACGCTGTTCAGCAATCGATTTTGTTGCCAAGCCAAAGTTGGCTGTATGGTTTTGGCAATTACGACCGGCAGCGACAAACGATCATGGGTCTTACGGAGCTACCACACTTCAACGGTTCCAGTTGGCAGGGTGGACCGGAGTGGCCCGATCCAGAACTGCATCACTTACGCCTGACGGACGATGGTGGTCACGTGGGGATTGATCCTGAGCATGCCGCCGTTCGGCGCTGGGTATCGCCCCTTTCCGGCACCGTCACGGTACGGGGAACACTGACGCACGGCATTGATGACGAAATGTGCGGTGATGGGATAGAGGCGTGGATTGTTTCGAGCCGCCACGGACAACTTGGACAATGGCAACTGCACGATAAGAGTGCTGAAACGCGGGTTGAATCGGTCGTTGTCGCGGAGGGAGACACGATCGATTTCGTCGTCAGTTGCCTCACCAATCATTCTTGCGATTTATTTGCCTGGGCACCAACCATTCAGCAACAAGTAAAGTCCGGTGAAAGCCGTGATTGGGATGCGGCGCGGGATTTTGGAGGGCATGATCAGTCAGCCGGGCCTTTGGATGTGTGGTCAAAAGTCGCTCAAGTCTTGCTACAATCCAATGAGTTCATGTTCATCGACTGACGGACAACGTGCATTGCAAACAAC
>CBDUAB010000925.1:0-2616 GCA_965365045.1 uncultured Planctomycetales bacterium | reverse complement strand
CATATCTCGATTCCTGGTTCCGAACAGGCGTTCGGTGACGGGTTCGTCCGCCGAAGCGCGCTGCGTTTCATGGGCTATCATTGCAGTCATGCAATTATGAGATCCGAGACTCGTCAAACGGACAGTTTTGCCGCATTTTTTTTGGAAAGGATTGGGCAGCCAGCGTGGCGTAACCGGCACATCTTTACAGCGCCGGCTGTGCTTATTACCCAAATAGCATGACCCATCCAACGAATTATCGAAGCACGATTTTTCAAATGCAACCGAGGCTCGAATCGCGTGAGAATCTATTCTCGGTAGGCTGAGGGGCAAATCTAAAGAAAAGGTGTTAATAAATTCGTTTTTCACAAAGCCGACAGGACGAGAACGTTTGACTCATAACCGAATCTCGATGGCGCGACTTGGTCATTTTCAGCTTGTGATGGTGAACCATACGGAAATCCCAAAACTGCTCAGGGTCAACGAGGTGACGAGCAGTTTGGCCGCCGCGAGCCGGCGTTCGAACCGTCGATAGAACGCACTGTTGGCGAGCGCCTGGGTCAAGAATCTCGAGCGTTGGTTCAAGCTGGGATGGAGCCATTCGCGCCGATCAGGTTGGGCAACAGCCGATAGCTTCTGGAGGACACTTTGGTAACGTGCGCTGGCAGTAGCGCGAACAGTGTCTTGCGTCACAGCGTCTTGGGCGCGCATGAGTAGTCGACAAGCGAAGACATCCGCCTGGTGTTCGAGTTGCCGACAGAACCAACCGAAAACGAAAACTAAGTAGAACATCGTGATAAATAGGCATATTCCCGGCTGGGCAACTAGATTGGTATGTGCATTCGGCACAGTGCTCACTCCGCTGGCGCCGATATTGACGAGCAGTCCCAAAAGTGCGGCCGGCAGCAAGAGGGCAAACATGCGCAGCACATTGTGATGACAGCCAATATGCCCCAATTCATGAGCAAACGTGGCTTCGATTTCATCGTCATCAAACTGTTTCACCAATTCGTCGGTCAGGAAGACGTACGTCAGCCATGGCAGAACACCGGTGACGGCCGCATTGGGTGCGTGGCTAGGAGCGTGCCAAACGACGACGTTACGGACTGACAATTGAGCCCGCTTTGCCATTCGCAAAAGCTGGCTGTGCAGCGATCGGTCCGGTAGTTCCGTCGTTGGCCACATCACACGCAGGAGTAATGGAAAGGCCGCGAAGAGAATGACCAATGGCAGCAACAGAACGATCCACTCCCATCCTCCCTCGACAAGTCGGGGTAGGAAGACACGACTCAGGTCCCAGCATGTGGTCAATAGCAAGATGGGCACGATGGCGATGCCGATATACACTCGGGATTGTTCCCACGCAAAACGCCACCGATCTGTTCGCCGCGTGTGATTCGGTATGGCGTATAGCCTTGCCCAGTATTCGATGTCGTATTGGACGGCTTTCATTAAAAACAAAGGCAATGCAATCGGCACCAATATCAGCAATTCGTCGAGCAATACAACTTCGAACAGGTTCCAATTGCAGCGTACGACAGCCGGCCAATGGCAGGCGAACACAAGCAGGCATGCCGTAGTGAACCAAACAACGGCCAGACTCCGTTCACTAATGAGATAGACTCGCATATACTGGCGAGCGTTTTGAGGATCACGAATTAATCGGCGCAAAACCCAGACTCGAAATACGAAGGCCAGTGCGGGAGACAACGCCGTGCAAAGCAGAACGCCGAGGCAACAGATGACCGGATGTTCCGCTTCCCGACTGGCGCATGAACTTGATAAGGCAACAGCGCAAAGAATCGATAGGGCGAAAAGCAAGGCCATAAGCCGCCAGTGGAGATTCTAGTTGTCGTTCGGGAGTTGCCGACCGTCGTTGCCTCAGCTGGTACAACGACCGGCGACTTTTGGTAACCAAGTCTTAGAATAATTGCCACATACGGACGAAGCAACGATCATTGTCCGTGGGACGGACTTCCCGAACGTCTTATCAGAAATTTCAAACTGCACGCGTTACAAGTCTCCTTACCGGATCAAATGATTGGGTACTTGGTCCAGGAAAACGGCATTATTGGGTGCTAAAAGAGTGGTTGGGCATCAAGCCAACAGCTCACCGAAATAATGTAATCACCCAACAATGTCCACAAGAATAATGTCGCCAGCATCGTCGTCAGTGCCATCGTCTCCGACGTCGCGATTTTCCGCTTCCGCGGTGCTTTCGGTGTCACGCAACATGTCACGGCCGCCTTCGGTGTCTTCAAGGAAGTCGCTGCCATCGCCGTTATTGACAATCAGCAAATCCGAGCCCTCTTGTCCGGCTTCGATACTGTCCGTAATGAAGATGACGGCACCGTCTCCCATCAGGACGTGGGCGGAGCTACTCGACGATTCGGCGTCCACCAAGCCGAGATCCTCAATGCCAACACAACATTCCTCCGACGTGGGCTCACGAACGAATTCGTCAGTTGCCTCAAAACCGACCGCTGCCATCAGATTCCGGCTTTCAAGTGACTCGTCCCAATGCGTCGTCGCGAGGCCTTCCGTGTTCGTGATCGTTTCTTTGCGTTTCGAAATTGAAATGCCATTTTTCTCTCCTCGTGCTCAAAAGTGAAAGTAACGAACTCATTATTCCCACCG
>CBDUAB010000924.1:0-2623 GCA_965365045.1 uncultured Planctomycetales bacterium | reverse complement strand
GTGGGTCACTCTTGCCGAGAGTGACCGGTGCGACATCAAAACAGACGGCGCGGTTAGTGTTCAGAGCACGGGATGGACTGGAGTATTACGAGTTGACACTGGGTTAGAATGGCAACGGTCACACGACATTATGACCTGCCATGAAACCGGCTGCGCGTTAGCGCGGTAACGGTCGCTCTGGTCACTCTCGGCAAGAGTGACCAACTGTTTACGGTTCAACCCGTGTAAACATAAGCAAACGAAACTCCATCGCCTGAGCGCCGGGTATGTCGATCGCTCGCAAAGATAATTCACCTTTGCCTTTCTCGAGTTTGATCGTTCCCAGTTTCATCGACTTAAAATCCTTCACGTATGATTCCATACGCTCGACGCGATCGTTTTCACCACCACGCAACGGCGGATCGTGCGCCACGTTGATTTGACCTCGCAACCGGCTTTCGCCAAAACTCAACTCAATCGTCGAGCCAACGTCGGCGGCCGGACAGGCATAATGGAGTTCGACTTCATAGTCTCCACTCACACCAACTTCCGCATCCCACGTGATTTTGTCATCAACACTCTTCCAGTTAGTGAAAAACGAACAGTTGGGAAATCGGTTCGAGCGTTTTATGTGGCCGTGTGCTTTACCGTCACGCGCTGGAATCTGCGTGTATTTGCAATCGGAGTGCCCAATCGTGAAGGCGCGAATGTCCCGGTCATATCCGGCTAACACGTCCTCCCGCCAACGCTTTACAACATCTCGCAACTCCGTCGCAATTTGCGGATGACGCTCGGAGACATCCGTGGATTGGCCCGGGTCCGCGACTATGTCGTAGAGCATTCCCCGATGATCGAGACGGTACTTTTGGTTTCGGGCACTAACACGATTACGCCAGTGCGAAAAAATCACGCGGTCCTGCCAGGATGCGGAATTATCCAACAACAATGGCTTTAAGCTGACGCCATCGAGCTGCTTTTCGCTGACAACATCGACGCCTGCCAGCGCGGCCAAAGTTGGCAGCAAATCAATGGCCGCACCGATCTGTGAGATTTTCTTGCCGCCTGTGATCTTGGCGGGCCAGCGGATCAACATGGGCGTTCGTACTCCACCTTCGTCTGTCGAACCTTTACGCCCTTTCATGCCGCCGTTCCAACGATATCCATTGGGTCCGTTGTCGCAGAAATAGACAACGATCGTGTTCTCGACAACCTCAAGATCGGCGAGCTTTTCTAGGATGCGGCCAACATTCCAGTCAATGTTCTCGCACATCGCCAGCGCCGCCCGCACATGCGGAATGTTTTCGCGTGTTGGCTCTCGGTTGTGCATCTTTAGCTGTTTGTCCTGGAACTTGTCCCACCAGCGATCGGGTACCTGCATCGGCGAATGAGGTGTGTTGAACGGCAGATAGACAAAAAACGGCTGATCCCTGTTTTGCTCGATAAATCCCAGCGCCCGGTCGGTAAAGTCATCGATCACGAACCCGTTTCCGCGCACGATCTGGCCATTGTGTTCTAACGGCGGGTTGAAATAATCACCCCAATGTCCCGAACAGAAGCCATAGAATTCGCCGAAGCCACGCGCATTGGGATGGTACGGATACTGCATTCCGTTGTGCCATTTACCAAAAGCGGCGGTCGCGTAACCGGCGGCTAGAAACGTATCCGCGATGGTCATTTCATCCAGATCGATGCGCTCGCCACCTGCCGAAGTACTATAGACACCGCTGCGTGGATGATATCGACCCGTCAAAAACTCGGCCCGCGTAGGCGAACAGACGGGACAGACGAAAAAACGATCAAAGCTTGCTCCGTCTTTGGCCAACGAGTCAATATTGGGCGTGCGCAAGTTGCTGTTTCCGTTCAGACTCAAATCTCCCCATCCTTGGTCGTCCGTCAGAATCACGACCACGTTGGGTCGCTGGTCCGCATGTACGAGGCCGTCTGCTAGGGAAACGCAAATGATGCAGACGAACGCAAAACAATTCGTGATTCCTAGGCTCGAATGGTTGGTAGGGCCAAGAGCGGAGAGTCGAGAATCGAGAGCTGGTCGCGGTGAGCTCCATAGGTCGAGCTTTCTGATGTGCAACATCATTATTCTTTCCCCTCTGGACTCTCCGCTCTCAGTCATTCTTCCTCGTGAACACAAATACGGCGAATGGCCGTTGCTCGACCCGAGGTTGGGTCCGCATCAACCAGCGTGGCTGCCATGCGAACGTCGCCGGTGGCGACATCGAAAAGGCTGGGCTTGAAGGTACGTGTCGTCTCTAGCACGCGATCCACTCGCCGCCCGAGAATACTATCATATGGGCCCGTCATGCCGATGTCGCACTGGAAGGCTGTTCCATTGGATAGTATTTGCTCGTCCGCGGTCGGCACATGCGTGTGTGTTCCCAGCACGGACGTGACGCGACCATCCAGATGGCGACCCATCAATTGCATGTCACTCGTGGCTTCGGCGTGAAAATCGACGACAATCAGCCGCACGTCGTCCGGAATTTTGGCCAGGACGCGGTCCGCAGCTTCCCATGGACAATCAACTGGCCGCATGAAGACGCGACCCTGCAAGCTGATGACGGCGACGGAATTGCCATTAGCTGCCGTAACGACCGTCCAATCTCGACCGGGAGCAGAGTGGGGATAATTC
>CBDUAB010000923.1:0-2624 GCA_965365045.1 uncultured Planctomycetales bacterium | reverse complement strand
GAGTCCTCGCGCCGTGAGCCCCGGGAAATGATCGCTGAATACGGCAGCGAGAAACAATACGGTCAGAAAGCCACGGATCATGCCCAGAAAAATCGCCGAGATGGCGACGGTCAGAACTATGACGACCACCTTGCAGAGTCGTTCGGGATAGCTACGTTGATTGTTCAACCCCTCATCCTATTGGTTTCCTGTTCTATTGCTTTGTACTCACACGTCTCGCCACAAGGATAACAAGATAAAGGCGTGCGACAACGGACTGCATTTAACGTGTGCACCACTGGGTTTTTCAAAACAGAGCACTACTTCAACAAGTCCACCACTGTTGCACTAAAACTTGCGGGAAACGTGACTAGGACAGCCAAGGAGGGACAAAAGTGATCGCCGGAAGAGCTTTCTTGCCAACTACTTTGGGCCTGAATCCTGTACGCTCTGCCGCACAACTGGAATTGCGCCAACAAGCCGCGCCACCAGGATGGCAAGGTAGAACTGCCCGACAACAGATTGTAGCCAGGTCAGCATCTCTGCAACTTCTGTCGTAGGCGAAATGTCGCCGAATCCCAAGCTCGACATGCAGACAAAGCTGAAGTAGACCATTTGCGAAAATGATGTAAGCTCGGTTCCGGCAACCGTAGCAGCAAGTGTCCGCCGATGCGGAATGTCAAGTGCATTACCGTCAACGACGTCGAGACCCCAATAAAACATGGCCCAAGCGAGTCCCAGCAAGAGGTACGCGCTCACGGCACCATAGATCGAGTGAACCGTGGCGGAATACCAACGAAACACTCCCCACATGACCATGACTGCGGTCATGACAAAGAAAACGCCCCCCAACACGCAGCTACCCACGAATACAAAAAGATGGTCCACGAATAGCGTTGCCCACATCATCGGAAGTGCCAACATAACAATCACGACACCCGATGACAGGATCACGGGATATCGCCGGTTGACGATGAGCCCTGTCACAAAGAGCACCGTTAGCCCTGCAAATAATGCGGTGCGGTCAGCGGCGTGCCGCTCGAACAATGGGATGATCGCGAGCACAAGGAGAAGAGACACTAACTGAAGCACGAGCAATTTGCCGTTGGGCTGCAAAATGAGTGCTTTGTCGTTCGACATGCAAGAGCTCCGCTATGACGTGCCAGCAAGAAAACAGGTGTTCGTCACATCCGTCGGGGAGAATGCCAATATGTGCCAGAGTGAGGTATGCGCTATGCATTCCAGTAGTTCTGACCGGAAAAACAAATGACGAATGACGAAATACCCAGTGACGAAAGAAGCCCGAAATCCGAATGACAGCGTTTCGTCATTAAGGTCTTAGTAATTCCTTAGTCATTGTGTAGTTCGTCATTTCGAGTTGAATCTGTCAAGCTGGCAAAAATCGCCCCTAGTGCGACGTCACTTACACCGTTAGTTATTATTACCCCGTCTCGCCCTCGTCGGCCTTGACCGTCATGCCAAAGTGCTCCACAAATACGGCGTAAATCGCCGGCAGGAAGAACAGCGTAAATACAGTGCCAATCGACAAGCCAAAGACAATCACCGTGGCCAACCCCTTAAACAGTGGGCCGCCGGCCAACATCAACGACAGCAGTCCACCCACTGTCGTCAAGGTCGTCATCAGGATCGGCATCAGCCGCAACTGACCAGCGTTGGCGAGGCAACTGCGAAAAACGCCTCGCTTCAATCCACAACATGACTTCTCTCCCTCTTCCGCCAATCCCTCGCCGCGGCTCAATTTGTCCTTGATGAGAATCTCGGAGAATTCGATCAGCAGAATCGCCGCGCTCAAAACGATCCCAAACAAAGCGAGCAATCCAATGGCTTCCATAAAGCCCATGGGCAAACCCATCACGTAAAGGCCGAGCATACCGCCGCCGGCCGAGAGCGGAATCGTCAGCAGAATCATGAACGGCTTCACGAGCGAGTTGAATTGGATCACCAACAGAAAGAAGATACAGACACCGCTCACCGCGAGCGAACCCATGATTTGACGCATTCCTTTATCGGCCTCTTCCTTCGTGCCACCATGTTCGAGGCGGTACCCCGGAGGCAAGTCGGCTTGGATCTCGTCCAACTGAGGCTGGATGTCCTCCAATACCTGGCTGAACAGCAGGTTCCCCACCGGGCGCGCCCGAACACTGATGTTGCGCTCACGCTGATAGCGATTGATCCTCGCGTTGACCCAACGACGTTCAATGCTCGCGATTGAATTGAGCGGAACTTTGCCCGTCAGGCCTTGGGCGAAAATGGCATCCAAGTCCTTTAGCGATCCGCGCTGCTCGGGTGGGAGCCGTAACATAATCGGGATTTGCTTGTCACCTTCGCGGTATTGTGTTAGGGGGTGGCCGCTGTAATAGGCATTCATCGACAAGAGGACCGAAGCATTTGTGACTCCCGCGAGATTCGCTTTTTCCTGATCGATGTCGACATCCAATTGCCGCCCCAGTTCTCCCCAGCTGTCGTGAACATCCCACGCCTTGCCCGAGTTACGCAGAGCCTGCTTAACTCGCCTGGCGTACTTGCGCAGCACTTGATCGTCCCCCATTCGCGGTCCGAGCACCCGGATATCGATGGGCGATACGACGGGTGTGCCGGTCACCAATTGATGCGGTACGATGCGT
>CBDUAB010000922.1:0-2627 GCA_965365045.1 uncultured Planctomycetales bacterium | reverse complement strand
CGGATGGGCACATCAGCCAGCGTGCCCTCGACGTGTTGCAAAAGGAACCGATCACCGATGTGTTCCTGATGAGTCACGGATGGATGGGTGATATTCCGGCTGCCAAAAAACAATACAACGATTGGACCGGCTCGATGGCCGGAAATTCGGTTGATATCGAGCGGGCCAGGAAGGCGCGGCCCGGATTTCAGCCGCTACTCATTGGTTTGCATTGGCCAAGTCTGCCGTTTGGCGAGGAAGAACTGGGTGGCGGAGCCGCGGTATCTTTCGCCGGCCCCGGACAAGACGGCGCATCGCCCATTGACGAATTGATCGAACAATACACCCAACGGCTGGCCGATACACCAGCCGCGCGAGAAGCCCTGCAAACGATCTTTACCGCGGCGATCGAAAACGTCGAACCGCGAAAATTACCTGCCGAAGTAATCGAAGCCTATCAGCTACTCGATCGCGAGACGTCGCTGGGCAGCGGCGACGTCACCTCGGATCCGGCGTCCGACCGCGAACCGTTTGACGCCGAACGTACTTATGAATCCGCTACTGACGAAATGGCTAGCTTCGGCGGTTTTGGCTTCGGCGGCTTGCTGGCTCCGCTGCGGACAATGTCGTTTTGGAAGATGAAAGACCGGGCCAGCAAATTCGGCGAGTCCGGCAGCTTTGAATTGCTCCGCCAATTGCAAAATGCGTCGGACGGTGAAGTACGCTTTCACCTGATGGGACACAGTTTTGGCTGCGTTGTCATGTCAGCCACTCTGTCTGGTCCTTCAGAGGACAATACACTGGTGCGACCAGTCGATTCCGTCGCGCTGTTACAAGGGGCGCTGTCGTTGTGGTCCTTTGCCGCGGATATTCCTCATGCACCGGGCCAAGCGGGTTACTTTCACCGCATTATTTCCGAAGGTCGCGTCGCGGGGCCGATCGTCACGACGCAATCGGAATACGACATGGCCGTCGGAAAACTGTATCCGCTGGCGGCCGGCGCCGCCCGACAAGTCACGTTCGCCCCCGGCGAATTACCCAAATACGGTGCGCTGGGCACGTTCGGCGTACGCGGCTTAGACGAACACGTCGTTGATATGGAGATGCTGCCCGTCGACGGCTCGTACAATTTTGCAGCCAGCAAGATCTACAATCTGGAAAGCAGCCAGATCATTCGCACGGGAGGGCCACCGTCGGGCGCTCACAGCGATCTGGCCCATCCCGAAGTCGCGCACGCAGTGTGGGAGGCGATGTTGTGCGGTTTGGCGAAAGGCTAGGATTTGTCGATCACCTCACACCTGGGCAATGCCGTTCGTAAGCGAGCAACGCCTTGCTGTGAAATCCGCGTGCCGTCAATGTGCAATTCCCGCAGCTCCGTGCGGTCGAGCAAGTGCGGCACCACCTTGTCGGTAACCTTGGTATTCAACAGCCAAAGTCGCGTGAGTTTGGTCATTTTGTTCAGATGACGGATGCCTTGGTCTGTCACTTTTGTGCCGCCTAGATGCAGCCCAATTAGATTTGTCAGATTCCGCAAATGTGCGACGCCAGCGTCCGAGATGTCGTTGTCTCGCAACCCTAAGTACTTTAATTGAGTCATGTCCTTTAAGTGCTGCAAACCAGCGTCTGTCACGCGTGTCCCACCAATTGGCAAATGTTGAAGACGCACGAGGTGGGAAATATGCTTAAGCCCAGCGTCGCTGACTTCGGTTTGATACAGATTGAGCCATTCAAGTTTCCGCAAATCCTTAAGGTGAATCAGGCCCTCGTCAGCGATCTTTGTTTTCTCAAGCGAGACGTCCGTCAAGTTGCGAAGTTGGCCAACGAGCCGTAAATCCTGGTTTCTTACCTGGGTGCCATTGAGGACAACCTCCACGACATTTCCATTGCTCAAGAAAATACGCCCACGCAATTCTTGGACGCGCTGCACAATTGTCGCCTGGGAAGCGGGTCCTGGCGCGGTTTTGTCGTCTGGAGCCTCATCTCCCGTGGCAAACAAAGGAAGCGACGCACAGAGGATTAGCACCACGATCGCGGTTCGTCGGGAAAGAATCATTTCACACAAAATCTAAGTAAACGACGCCATCAGAGTATGGACGCAGCCGCCACCACAGGAGCTTGTCTCCGTGGGGCGATGATCACAACCAGAAAGCACAATACGAATATCACTCGCCACCGCCCGAGCTCGTCTCGGTGGAACGCTGATCGTCGAAGACGTTAAGATCGTGAACAGCGTGCCACCGAGACAAGCTCGGCTGGCGGGGACCGTTTATTGTTTACATCTTTCGTTCTGGTTGTGATCATCGCCCCACGGAGACAAGCTCACGTGGTGGCAAACGCAAGCGTCAATTCGTTATTCACATGTGAACAATCAAACATCAGAACTACATGCGAGCAAACAGATCGTCCAACAATTCGAGCTGTTCTTCTTCAAAATCGATCTGCGTCGATCGGTCGCGACGATGCGATTGCGCAACCGGTCGGCGAAAACGCCTCGAACTCTCGACGTCGGTACTACCAACAAGTTTCGTCATACGTTCGGTCTGACTGAGGCGACTGATGCCAGATGAGATTTCCAATGACTTATCCAACTCGACATCAGAGAACGATCTTGCATTCGTTTCGTCTCCAAACACCGCCTCAATAATCAC
>CBDUAB010000921.1:0-2638 GCA_965365045.1 uncultured Planctomycetales bacterium | reverse complement strand
GTGCGGGTTGTAGTTGATCTCGCTAATGACAACGTGATTCTCTGCGTCGGCCACGACAAACGTCGCTTCACTCAAAGCACTCCACTCGCCGTTAACGAAGGCACGTGCTGTAACTTGGGTCGTCTCCGTCAGAGAAACCGTACCGTCATACGGAAAACCTCCGGCATCACCACCGACTGCGCGCGGGTCACTACCGTCGAGCGTGTAGATGATCTGCGCCGGTACGGCGACATCAATACTAAAATCCAATTCGGGGCGGCCAAGCAAGTCCGATAGGTCGCTGTCATTGTTGAGTACCTGAATCGCCAAGACGTTCTTGCCAGGCTGCAACAGGTTCGCTGAATCCGTCAAGTTAGTCGTCTCGACGACCGACGCAATGGTGTTGAGTAAGTCCAATCGCGTTCCCGTGGCCCTGGAATTCCACTGGGCAGGCGACGGCGCGTTCTCGCTGTGTACAAACTGACCGTTCAAATAGACCACGTATCCATCGTCGTACTTCATCCGCAGCTCGAGATCATCGACTGCGGCGGCATCAAAATTGGCGTCTAGATTGAACTCGAATCGCGAATAGACACTCGTCGGATTCGCGTTCCAAGCGTCCAACACATCCGTGCCAATGAGATTCTGGTAGTCGTTTTCGATATCGTAGCCAAACCCGTTGGTACCAAAAATCCAATCCGCCGTTTTGTCAAAGTCCACGTCGTACCAACGTGGACCAGCACCGGTTTCCAGCGCCGCGTCGGGCGGAACATACGCCAACAAGGGCGAGTCCGTCGCCACCACTGTCGTCGTGTTGGTAATAACACTAGCGACGGCATCCATCGTCAGTCGATCGCCAGTCGCAATCGCACCCCCATGTTGGTTGATGCCGTTGATCTGAAAGACCGGTGCGCCGACGTCGGGATACATTCCATAAGCTCGAAAATGTTCCAGCACGTTGGCCGAGCGACGCGGGAACCAGTTTTCTAACAAGTCGTTGCGCAGGTCTTGGAATTGATCGTGCGGTGTGTATTGAATACCGCGCGGATCGCCCCAACGGGTTGCTTCGGCGATGAGCGCTTCTTCGATCTCGGTAGTCAGCTCCATCCACAACGCGGCGGGAACGTTGTTTTCTGGGTGGGCGGGATCCCAATCCAGGCTGTCTGGATTTACGTACAACGGACCACCATTAAAAAACGCTCGTTGCAAGTGATCGGCGAACTCGAGGCGAAATTCTTCGTTCGATCGCAGGGCGTGATAGAACTTCGTCGGAGAGTCATTGTCGCGACTATGCGGCAGAACACGATTCTCGTTGACGGAACCTTTCATGCCGTGTTCGTTGTCCCACATGAAGAAGTGGAACCCGTCAGAATCGTCGGTATCGGCTCGTCCAATGTAGTTATTACCCGGCCAATCTTGGGCCGCCGCATAGGCACCAACAATGACGTAATCGATTAAGCTCGGCACGTCGATGTGGTCTGGCAAATCTGGATTGTCGGTTCCGTCGGGGTCCTTGCCTTGGAGGCCGAAATAGTCAGCGCTAGATGAAAAATCCTTGTATCCCGCGCCGAAGTTGTTTGGGTCATTCTGAATCAGTGTAAGAAGTTCTTGATAGGCGTCGCCCGAGCCATCGATCACTTCTTCGTGGTTCTTCAAGACTTCGTAGTCATCGTTATCTCGACCGAAATAGGATTCATTGAACTCGGCATCGGGACGCTCCGTGGGGTTGTAAACGCCCCAATACAATCCATTGATGTAGAGATGCACCCAATTTCCACGCGGGCTGGCCTGTCCCATGGCAAGCTGCGCCTCACGTGCCCATTGGTCACGAATGAACTGGCCCACGCGGTTGCCAGCCGAGTCATAGACCCAAGCATCCTGCGAGTTCGACCGCAGCACGAGCGTGTTGAACGAATCGGCCCCTTCGTCACCAAACAGTTCGTAATTCAAACGGCCCGCACCGTACTCACTACGAAACGCGAGCCGCAATGAATGCTTTGGATTACGACCGGGATCTCGCGAAGTAAACCCTTGAATACGCAATCCGGCGTCGATTTGAAATCCGTCGACGCCATTTGCCAGGTCGAAGTATTCGATCGAAGCCGCACGCTCCCATGCGTCGCCTCGTCCCTCGGTGTTGGAGTAGATTCCGTTTTGGCTGCCGAACATGTCGTCGACGTCTAAGACAATGGACATCGTGGGAAGTGATCGCAGAGCATCCTTGATGACCGAGCGAGCTTCGTCGAGCGAATAGTTTGGATCACCGGCGATTGCCGCGAGGTCCGCCGAGTTTTGATCCATTCCCCAATCGGTGAACGTTCCGCCCCAAGTCGCCGGATAGCCGGGCGGCGGCGTATTGTCTTGATCCAGCACATCGTCCAAAAAAAGGTAAGTCTGCGTGTCGACGTTGGTCGGATAAAAACCGGTCTTGAAAGCCAAAGCGCGAAGCGTCGTCGTACGATCGACATTGACGGGTCCCGCGTAGACGATTCCGTTTGTGATGTTGCCATCGATGTCTACGGTGGGCGCACTGCCATCCACGGTATACACGATGGAGGCATCCGTGGTGTCGCTTTCTATCGTTACGTCGAACCCATCGGCGGTTGTGTCAAAGATTCCCCGGTTCCTATTAAACGTGGTGTCACGAGTTAGACCCGTG
>CBDUAB010000920.1:0-2641 GCA_965365045.1 uncultured Planctomycetales bacterium | reverse complement strand
CGGCGGGTAAGTTCTCATCTGCCGATCGCCTTATTCTCCGAAGAACCGATAAACAGGTCACGGCCCGCAACCAGGGCCCGCATTTTGGCGTCCGCGACGCTACGAGGCAACATCCAGAATCCACAGTCGGGATGCACGTAGTGGATCCGATCGCCGCCAATTTCTTGAGCCGCCCGCTCAATACGCCGGGCCACTTCAGCGGGCGTTTCCACTTCATTGTCCTTAATATCGATCACGCCGATACCAAGTCCTAACGACGATTTGACATCCTTCAACATCGACAGCTCCACATCCGGCCTGCGGGCAATTTCCAAGACGACGTGGCCCGCATTGAGCTCGTTGAGAAATGCGATCAGATTCTCGTAGCTTCCTTTTTGAATCGTCTGGCCGCCGTAATTTCCATAGCACAGGTGGACAGCTCGGTCACGACGGCATCCGTCCAAAACACAATTGATTCCGGCAGCGGCAATTCGCCATTCATCGGCGTGACCGGTTATGTGGGCTTCGTCGACCTGAATGATGTCGGCGTCAATCGACTCAACCTGTGTTTTAAGTATCTGGCCCAAGGCCATGACAAGCGATTCCAGGTCACCGTAACACTCGTCAGCCAGTGTCTTCGCCAACATGTAGGGACTCGTGACGGTGAACTTCTTGGGCAACTGTGTGAGATCACGGAATAGTTCGTAGTCAGCCCGCAGATTCAGTGTGCCAGCTCTCAACGGTTCTACGACAATTCCGGGCGGCTCGGCGCGAAATTGGGTACCTGCTTTCTGCCGCCAAGCGGTAAGTTGCTCGTAGGAGAGCTCGGTCTCGATACCCGCCATCGGCCGAATGAAGTAATCAATCATCCCATTCGTCTGAGCATGATTGATGTCCCAACGGTAAAGTTCACCGTCCGCCACGACGTCAATTCCCGCCAGTTCCTGCGTCTTGAGCACCGACAGCATCGCATCTCGCAAGCTTTCGGCAGTGCTGAAGACACGCAGCCAAGTGGGCACCGGATAGCTGCCAACCACGGTTGTTTTGATCATATTCTTCGTTCCGTCAAAAACTCACAGCCCCAACGAAGCAAACTCCCATTCTGTTGGGGTCTGCAGCGAATCAAAATCCGGTTCGATCGAAAAGCCAAAGCCAATACATTGCAACGAACCGATCTCGAATTTCCCGTCATTCAGCCGCGGACCGACAACACCTTGCCGTTCAGTATAAAAGTCACCATGCGCCGCCAGTGCCTTTTGCTGTTCTGAAGTTGGCAAGTACGAAAGGCCCCGATGATAGTGATGTCCATTGCGCTCGACGTGCGTGAGGCCCATTGTTGCCACCAGGCATAAGTCGGCTTGCACGGGAACAATTCCCACGCAACACAAATCCTCTCCCGTAATGAGATAATCGTTGCTGCTGCCACGCGCATTGTGCAGCCACGTCAAGCCAGCATTCATCAGGCTCTTTATGGGGCCTTTGCAGTTCTTGCTACTAGTGCCACGGTATCCCAGTTCGATTGCACGCGGGTACGCGTCCATCGTGCTGTCCGATTCATCGATGATTACGCGTTTAAACTGGCAGATCTCACGTATGCCCATGGCGTGGGTGGGGTCCAGCGCGATTTTTCGTTCCAGTGGCTGCTCGATCGCCAACGTTGCAGCCAACAGTTTTTCCAATTTTGGATGCGATCTGGATGCTTCTAAAAACGCGATGAAATCCTCGGCCCGCGCAAATTGCTCGTTGCCATCCAAGGTGACTTGGTAATCCGCGGTGCAATGCCGTTCGATCAGGTCACTGATTGAGGCGAGCCGCTGAAGACTGTGATCCTGATCGTTAGAAACCTTGATCTTGAAATACCTGATTCCGGTCTGCGTGATGTAGTCTTCCAAGGATTGTGGAAAACCGTCATTCAACAACTCTTCTTTCGGAATGTCCGCTGCTGTTAACGGATCGGCCAAACCGACCGTGTGTCGAACGTACATCGTTTGCGAGGGCCTTTCTGGAAGCCACGCAGCCACGGTTAAACCGGCAAGGTCTTGATGGATTTTACCGGGATCGAGGCCATATAGATTCTCTCGCACGGCCGTCGCAAAAGAAACCTGTGCCGCGCGGGCCATCGCGTCGAGGACCGCCCGTTCAACCATGCTTAAGCCAAAACTGGCCAACAGCGGTTCCCACGTGTTTTCGTCCGCGGCCTGCATCATTCGCGAGTAGACACGCATCCAGGCCGGAAAGAAGTCGCCAGGTTTGCCGAGTTCATCCAAAAAAGTTTGTTCCGCTAGCGAGATCGCCGCCAACATCTCCTTGATTTGCTGCTGGTAGTCTTTCTCGGGTGATTTGTCGAACCAACCGGGAGGCAGACAATCACCACTATAGCCTCGGTGCTGCTTGCCATCGATCTCGATTAAGATGCGCAGTATCGCTTGTGGGCAACTCGTCAAACAGGCACTTCCGTAACGAAACGGAATTCGAGTGAATGAGTTGCGCAAGCCTAGCTGTGTTTCTTTGAGTGCAATCCGCATGTTTCGACCACAAAGCAGGATTCATTAGTTGGACAACGGTACTGCGAGTCATCCTGACCACCCACCACGGGGCCCGTGGCAACGTCCGGAATGAACTGGCGAACGGGGGCCGTGAGGCCCGCGGTGAATTTGCGTGA
>CBDUAB010000919.1:0-2646 GCA_965365045.1 uncultured Planctomycetales bacterium | reverse complement strand
GTTTCTCCGCTATTACACCGGAAGTTTCGGCCTGTACTACGGTGGAATCATGGACGTTTATCCATTCTGTTTTTATGTGGGAAAGTACTTTTCCGGGGACACACGAAACCCCAATCACGCACTATCGCTAGCAGCGCTTAGCCTGTTGATTTTGTTATTGGGACAGAAGCGCACCGTTCTGGTCTGCTGCGCGGCTGTATTGCTCTACCTGTTCTTTCGGTTCCTCACGACGCTAGCACAAAGGCCATCAACCTACCTCGTTACCGGACTGGGATTGGTGATATGCCTGTTGTTTTCTGGCACGTTTTCAAACCTTGCCCATGAACGATTGCGCCGCGTCACTCAGACAGACATTCACACTTCGATCGGGGACGAATCGGCGCGGCTGCGCGAACTGCGGATCATCGCTGACGACGTCGCATATCACGGCCCACACGCGATCGCCTTTGGATTCGGACATGGCGCGGTCTTCGAAGACGATGTTCCCGACTCGACTACCGGTGAGACACTCACACACAGCGTACATTTTACGCCCGGAGCGATGTACCTCCGCTATGGGTTCGTCGGGATCGCGTTCTTCGCCATCATGACGTTCGCAGTTCTTTTCAGCCGAGAAACGACATTCGAGCCGTGGCTACGTTTTTCGGACGTTGCCATTATGAAAGCGTATGGTGTTGTTGCCATCATCAGCTCGCTTTCCATGTATGGTCTGATGGACGATGTCGTTGTGGGCGCGTTTCTGGGTACCATGTACCTGTCCAATCGCACGGTACAAGCCAGACGATTCGGCATCTCGCGCAAGTTAGATCGCCGCAGACAGCTTAGACGGGCAGCTTAAACGGTCCTAAACAGCCGCTTGTGTTGTCGACGAGAACGGAGACCATCTTCGTTGAAACGGTTCCGTTGTTTAAGTCCTTATTAGCCACGAACGTACTTATGCGTCACACGACAAACTCGCTTTGATCTCAGTGATCACTTGCTCATCTAGTTCCGTCGCGAGACGCCTTCGCAAGGCATCGTCGGCCCGTTCGTCACCATATTGACCAAGCGCCCATGCGCACGCGCCGCGCACTAACGGCTCGCCGTCTGCCAGCCCGCAACACAACGCCGTGAATCCGTCAGGTGATCGTTGATTACCTAGAACCACCGCGGCGTTGCGTAAAACTCCTCGTCGCTTGGCACGCCATAATGGTGTGTGCCGGAAACGGGCGCGAAACGCGTCGTCATCAAGCTCGAATAGTCCGACAAGGTTCACCGGATTGTGCCCTGCTTGCGGCGCAAAGTCAGTTTCGGCTGTCTGCGGAGTATGTCGATTCCAGGGGCAAACTTCTTGGCAAACATCGCAGCCAAACAACCAGTTATCAATTCCGCTCCGTAACGGCAACGGAATCTGCGATCGCAATTCGATCGTCAAATAGCTAATGCAACGCGTCGCATCCAAAACATACGGCTCGGGAAACGCGTTCGTGGGACAGGCATCCAGGCAAGCCGTACAAGTTCCGCAATGGTCGGTCGGACTGGGGTCATCGAAATCGAGTTCGAGGTCCGTCAACAAAGCAGCCAAAAAGAACCAGCTGCCCACGGACTGGTTGAGCAACAACGTATGCTTGCCGATCCATCCCAATCCGGCCATTTGCGCGAATTCGCGTTCCATCAACGGTGCCGTGTCCACCACGCCGCGTACCAACGATGCCGGTTTGATGTCATGAATAGTCGACGTCAGCTTCCGGAGCTTGTCGTGAATTCGGTCGTGATAATCCACGTCGCCCCAGGCGTAACGTGAGATCTTTCCTTGCCCTTGGTGAATTGGTCGTGGCGACTCGGTATCGTAGTTCAGCGTCAACATGACGAGACTACGGACGCCATCGAGGACGCTTCGAGGATGCTCGTAGGCAGGTTGTCGGCCAGCTAAATAATGCATCTCGCCGCCATAGCCACGTTCAAGCCATTTCGACAAGCGATGAAAGCCCGTAGGCGTCACGGCCGGGCAGATGCCGACACTGGAAAACCCGATGCGAAGGGATTCCTGTTTGATCGCTTGAGTCAGCCGAGAAAAATCTGTCATCTACAACTTGCGTCCCGTAGGTCTGCCATCGAAAGCCAATGCCGTTCTGTTCATGACGATTGTACTGATTCGAAATCATCGCCAACGCACAAAAGCGGCTTGAAAAGCGGGGCAAAATCAGATTCTTTGGAGAAAGCCCCGTGAAGTCCGTTGAATCATGCAGTTGTCCCTATTAGTGTGGATCCTATGGCTTTGCCTGCGGTTTTCAGCGTTCGCTTGGCCGCATAAAGCCTCCAGAAACTCGTTCTATTCTGCTCTCCCGGTAGCATGCCAACACGTCTGCTGGCGGCGGGCAATCAGCCACTTTTCTGCTTTTAGTTTGCGAGGACGACATGAATAAGCTCACTCTGACATTACCCGCCGCCCTCTTTGCATGTGTCATGTTTATTGGCGCGTCACAGTATGCCGAAGCCGCAGGTGGTCGCGGCGGCGGTCGCGGTGGAGGCGGTCATGGAGGAGGATTTCACGGTGGAGGTGGTCGCGGGTTCCGCGGCGGTGCTGTAATCAAAGGGCAAGCTCTCTCAGTTCCGGGGGGTGTTCGCAACCTCCGCGGTCCTGTCAAAGGTCAAGCACTGAGCGTT
>CBDUAB010000918.1:0-2646 GCA_965365045.1 uncultured Planctomycetales bacterium | reverse complement strand
TCGTCACGGACGCAAACCGGCCGCGACAAGACCAACAACCAAAAAACACAGTAGCATCAATCCACGCTCTCGACTCGACACGCGCCGGGCCAGCGAGCGTTATCGTGATGCCATGGCCCGCTGGCGCAATACGTTGGGAGAATTGGGATTGTCGGCGAAACTTTCTCCATCCCAAGCGCGCCTGACGATCGAGCACAAAGTAATCGAAGCCCAAGCGGCAGCCAGCGTGCCAAGCTCGGCGCTCGAATTCCAACTGCGGCAACTTCGCAATGATCTCGATCGGCGACGCAAAAGCTTGGCGGAAATGATGGGACAGTCCCGCCAGCTTGTACAGGAGCTTGGCTATTCACTAAATGGCACGACATACGGCGAACAGATGGAGATTCTGCGAGAGACCATCCAGGAACATGGCGAAGACGAACAAAATCGGCAAGAATTGGCCTCCACATTGCGTGACGTTTGCAACCGAGAAGAAAAACTGAAACGGTACGAGCGTGAACTCGACTGCGAACGTCGAGAGCTCGTCGACGCACGAGAAAAGAAGCTCGATGCGGAACGGGCACAACAGCAATTGTGCAGCGAACGTGCCCGCTTGCTTCAGCGCGAACGCGATCAGCTTGTCGTCCAAGTCGACGAACTCATTGTACGTGACGGCGAGGACGCAACAGCCGCGGCACTTGCTGAGTTAGCCGCCGAGCAACTCGAATCTCGCTTGCACGACTTGCAAAATCAGCAGATCACCCTCCAAGCCGAGATCGTCAATCTTGTGGACTGTCGAGCTCGCTGCCAAGAACGCCTACAGCACGTCGACGAAATACAAAAACTGACGGACCGCGACAACGCGTGGGATGATGTGCTCGCGATAACGCGTGACTTTTCACAACGTTGGCAAGAAGCGTCACGGCAGCAAAAGGAACAGGTAAACAGACTCGCGGCACAAACCCGAATGGCCGAATCCTACGCGTATTTGCAGCTTGCCGCCGAGAACTGCAGCGCGCTGGCCAGCTTTGCCGTCGACCTATCGTTCGACGACAAAGACACCCTGCGCGCTCGAGATAAGAACGGCAAATGGAGCACACTGCGTCGGCTCCGCCAACATCGACTCGGACAGCTTTACATCAGCCTGTGGTTGGCCTGTATTCAGCAGCAAGCTGACCGCGGCGTCAAGTTGCCCGTCATCGTCGACGACGTCCTTTCGCTAGCGCCGCGCGACGCAACAAACTTGGCACGCTTGCTGCGGGATTTCGCCGCGCGCGGCCATCAATTGCTGTTAATAACTTCCAGTAAAAAACACGCCGATGTCTTCGCGGGTCTGGACGTTCCCATTGCCGACTTGGCCGATCGCCAAACCGTGGTGCGCGAAGAACCGCTGGTTTGTAGATGACTACCATTCTGCCAAAGTGAGGCATATTCGGTGACGATTCGCAGGAAGCTAATGGTTGACCTCGCCAGCTTTTTGTTCGCCATGGTGATGAAGGCCATATTCCGCACGGCACGCCATGAGTTCCACACTCCGGTGAACACCAATCCGTACCAGGACACGGGCGGCCGGCGGTTTCTCTACGCAGTGTGGCATGACTCTGTCATCTTCTCCGCATTTGGCGGCAAGCATCGTAATTGTGTGGCGCTGACGAGCCGACACCGCGATGGTGCTTTCGTCACGGGCGTCGTCAAGTGGATTGGCGTGCCCTCAATCCGCGGGTCCACGCGAAACGGCGGCGAGAACGCGCTGCGGGCGCTGATCAAAACAGCGGCTGAAAACCACATCGTTATTTCCCCGGACGGTCCACGTGGCCCAAAGCGAACGATGACGTCCGGAATGGTCTTCCTTGCCTCTCGGACGGGCAACGCGATCGTCCCGACCGCGTTTCAATGCCATCGCTCCTGGAAAATTCGGGGGAGTTGGACGGAGCTGACCGTCCCCAAACCGTTTACGCGAATCTACTTGCTGACGGGTGAGCCGATCTTTGTTCCAGAAAACATTTCGCGTGACGAAATCGATGGCTATACCGCACAAGTGCAAAACGCTATGGACGCGCTGAACGCCAAGGCCAATCGACTTGTCGACGGTACAAGTATCTCAGCGTTGACATGTGAAGCCAACGCGCAGAATTACCCACGTGTAAAGCGAGCGGGTTAGTCCGACAGTGACAGATTCTCGGGCACCGGTGACGTGCTGGACGGCGAACGATGAACGCTCGGTAAAATGATGGTGTCCGCAATACCAGATCGCGGGTCGGCGTCCTTTGGAGACGAGAGCCACACATAGAACAGAAGACCTAGAATTACGGCGAAGATCGCAATTCCCAAGTTCGACGTCACTTTGCTATCGTCTTCTTCCTCACTGCCTGCGTTGGCACGTTTGCCGCGGTCGAAGCCAACGGCATAGGCCCGCATGGAGCCTTCGCGAGAACCTTCCTGTTTGCCCTCGTCAAACCCTTCGTCTCGACCAACAGCTCGGCCGCTCGAATAGCCCATATAGTACGCGGCAAGAACGGCTCCGACCGCGACGATTATGCCTAAAACAGAAAAACTGCCCATGATCACGATGATATTGATGAAAGGTGTGCCTAATGGGATAGCGCCCCTTATTCTTTTTCGGCTCGCGGCGGTCCGATTCTGTTTCTTGAGATCGAAAGGCGGGAA
>CBDUAB010000917.1:0-2650 GCA_965365045.1 uncultured Planctomycetales bacterium | reverse complement strand
CTAATCAACGACCTCAACGCCCTTCCAAAATGCAACGAAGTCTTTGATGTTTTCCGCTTCAGGCTTGGGATCAGGATAGTACCAGGCTGCCTGTTCGTTGACTTCTTCGCCGACGACGACATCGTAATAGCTGGCCGTCCCCTTCCAACCGCAGACCGTATGCGCAGCGCTTTTCCGAAAGTACTGGCGACTCAAAGAATCCGCTGGAAAATAATGGTTGCCTTCGACAACTTCGGTTTGATCGCTTTCGGCCAATGTTGCATTATTCCAGATCGCTTTGGGCATCGCTCATTCTCCTTAGTTTCCGTGAATTGCGTGTATCTTCGTATCATTCACCGCTCTTGATTCGCAAGCCCTTGGGCACGAAGTATCGCTCGGCGACATCAAAACCACCTTGTACAAGCAGGGCCAAGGCCGCGGCCGGTATGGCACCTTGCAAAATCAATCCCGTATCGTTGAGACGAATACCGCTGATGATCGGCTGACCATAGCCACCCGCTCCAATCAACGCTCCGAGTGTCGCGAAACCGACATTGATCACAGCCGCCGTCTTGATCCCGGCCAGAATGCTGCGCGCGGCAAGTGGTAATTCAATCTCCATCAAGCGAAACACGGGCGGAAGTCCTAGGGCTTCGGCTGACTCGTGATATCCGCCAGCGACTCCTTGCATGCCCGCATACGTATTGCGAACGACGGGCAGCAGGCTGTAAAGCAGCAACGCCACCACCGCGGTGACGGATCCCAGACCAACGCTGGCTAGGCCCAGGTTGGCAATCGGAGGCATCAGAATTACCAGCAATGCAAGTGCCGGAATCGTTTGTACGATGCCCACGACGGCAAGGATGACATGACCGCAGCGAGGTCGTTTTGAGGCCAGGATTCCCAGCGGGATCGCCAACAGGATCGCCGGTATGAGCGATTTTCGCACCAGATCGAGATGTTCGATCGTACGGTCCCAAATCCGCCCGACGATCGTTTCCTCTGTGATTTCGGTCGAGACCCCCAGCTTTTCTTTCAGGAAATCGGCAGCCGCCCGTCTCTCCGACACTCGATCCAATTCAACACGACTGTTTGCCGTCATCATCTCGGACTCCGAGACATTGTTCTCCAGCCGCAGGGCCGCACGGATCGCGCTAGGAGATCGATTCTGAAGATCGGCCCGATAGAGTAGCACCGCGTCGTATCTCGGAAAGTAGCTAAGATCGTCTTCCAAAACCGCCAAATCGTAGATTTCGATCTTCGCATCGGTTGTGTACACATCTATCACATCGATCGCAGCAAGTCGCAACTGCCGATACGCCAAGTCGTGATCTAGGCCATTCACATCACTTTGCGGCAGATCGTAATGCCGCTGCAAGTTCGGCCAACCATCCTCACGGTCGATGAACTCGTTGCTGAAACCGAACACCAAGTCGGGATGACGCACGAGATCGGAGGTTTTCTTAATGCCGAGTTTCCGAGCACGTGACTTTTGCATCCCCAATGCATACGTATTGTTAAAGCCCAATGGCCGGCTCATCAAAACACCTTGAGCTTCGAGGGCCGATTGCATATCAGCATCGGAATCGATGTTTCGACCAGCAAGAATCTCTTCCCTGATCGTCCCTTTGTATTCCGGGTAAATGTCGATGTCACCGCTGACGAGCGCTTGAAACACCAGCTGGGTCCCGCCTAACTCGCGGTAGTGTGCCGTGGAAATGTCCGCTTCGCCAATGAGCAGGCTGATCATCTCGCCGAGAATGACCGACTCGGTGAACTTCTTCGAGCCGACCTTGACTCCGGCGGGTCGGCATGACAGTGGCGTGAACGCCAGCAAAAGCAAAACAACAACGACGGCGACCAATCGAGTCACAGTTCGCCTCCCGGCACCGTCGTGCGCTGGGCGTTGACGAATTGCGTGACAAATGCGTCTTGCGGTGATTCGAGGAGGTCCGTGATCGCGCCGCGCTGAACGATTTTTCCTGCGCGAAGTAGAATGATTTCGTCAGCAAAATAGGCCGCCTCATGCAGATCGTGCGTGACCATAACGACGGTCTTGTTAAGCGCCCGAAAAATCCTACGTAGATCGGACTGTAAATCACTCCGAATCATCGGGTCGAGAGCGCCCAGTGGCTCGTCCATCAACAATACATCGGGATCGAGCATCAACGCGCGCATCAAGCCGACGCGTTGTTGTTGGCCTCCCGAGAGTTGGACCGGATATCGATCAAGCCCGTCACGCGGAAACTGAGTTAACTCCGCGAGCTCATCCAGTCGCTGGTCAATTCGGTTACGCTCCCAACCCAGATACCTCGCGACCAACGAAACGTTGTCGCGTGCCGTCATGTGCGGAAAGAGCCCGCCGTCTTGGATTACGTAACCAATCCGCTGGCGGAGTCGAAGCACGTTTGCGTCGGCAAGCTCCTCTCCGGCAATCCGAACCGATCCCGTATCAGAACTCACTAGTCCGATTGTAAGTTTTAGAAGAGTGGACTTGCCGCAACCACTTGGTCCGATCAAGACATACGTCTTTTCGGCTTCCAAAAGTAAATCGGTTGGTTCGATAGCCACCAGATGGCCATACCGTTTTGACACATTGATCAGTTCGAGCATCACTCCGATACTACAAAGTGAAGCACCGCAAATAGTTGTCGATCGTCCGTCCAATGGC
>CBDUAB010000916.1:0-2652 GCA_965365045.1 uncultured Planctomycetales bacterium | reverse complement strand
ACCCGTGTTGATTTTGGATGAGCCGGCCAGCGGTCTGGATCCGCGCGCCCGTTTAGAAGTTAAGGCACTGCTCAAAGAGCTGCGCCGAATGGGCAAGACGATCCTTATTTCCAGTCATATTCTCACGGAATTGGCCGATTGCTGTACTTCGATCGGCATCATCGAACGCGGTGAGTTGTTGATGTCGGGACCAATCGACGAGGTGCATCGCCGCATTCGCCGCAACCGAATTATTCACGTGCGTTTTACGGAAAACGGGGATGTCGGTTTGTCGGTGATACGCAGCTCACCCCATTGCCGTGACGTCGACGTCGAAAACAACCACGTGGTGGTCGAATTAGAAACGGACGATCAAGGTGTCGCGAATCTGTTGCGGCAGTTGCACGAAAACAAGGTCGGCGTGCGAAGTTTCGCCGAGAAAGAGCCAACGCTGGAAGACGTCTTCATGCTGGTCACCAAGGGACTCGTGACGTAGCACAACTAGTTGATCAGAAACGGCATCGGCCCATCCGTGTCGCGCTGCTCCCATTCGCTGCGAATTTCACGTAAGCCGTACGCGCATAACTCGAATTGCTGACTGAGGCGCTCAAGGACGTCCGACGGTGCCGCGCGTTCTCGTTCTTCGTTCGTTTCGATCGTGCTGGCAACCCAGTAAGCGCGCTTCCCGTGCTGGCAGTAATCGATCAGGTGGTCCTTTCTTAGAGGCGCCTGTTTGCGAGGCAGCGATTCGGGATAAACGCCGCTCCAGAACAGCGCATAGTCTCCGATGTGACGGTGGACTTCACGACGCGCCTGACCGACACGTTGTTCCGCTTCGTAGAGCATCTCGGCAATTTCCGTCAGCGGTCGACCCTTTAGATCGCGGATTTTGAATACCGCGTCGTAACGCACAAAGCGAACCAGTAGATCACTGATGTAGTCGACCAAGGCCGTGTCGACCACGCCAAGACGTGTTTGGAAAGTACACTCGGCCAGTCCAGCAAAAAATCGGCGCAGCGTATTAGGCGTATTCGGATACAAGGATGCGACCTCCCACAGAGAAAGTGCAGGGCCGTAGTCGATTGCCAAATGAAAAGTAAGTCGTTTGTTTGTCCGGTCCCAGAAACAGTACGTTCCTGAACAAACTCCGCAGCGAGCCGCCATGCAAAAACGGCCGACATCGCTATTAACCAAGTTTACTTTCGCAATGATACACCGGTCAAGTTAGAATGACCGTTGATATCGTCGCAAGCCGTGCAATCCCAACTGGTTACGATGATTTCAACGCGTCAATTAATGTCTGGGCATACTCGCCAATGTCGCTAATAGTTTTGCCTGCATCGGTAGCAGCCCCGTCGCCGATGCGCCGCACTATCGCCGACCCCACGATGACGCCATCGGCTGCCGGCGCCAACAAACGCACATGCTCCACTTGGCTGATGCCAAAGCCAATGCAGATAGGCAGTTCGGTCTGTGCGCGTAGCCAGCCGACTTCGTCAACGAGCCCTTGCGGCAATTCCGCTCGCTCACCCGTGATTCCGGTCACCGACACATAATACAAGAACCCAGTCGACGTTTCGGCGATTCGCAAAGCACGTTCACGGTTTGTCGTTGGCGTGACAAGTTGGATCAGGCTAAAGTCTCGCTGGCGGCAGATGTCCGCCATCGGAGCGGCTTCCTCGACAGGCAAGTCCGGAATGATCGCGCCGGCCACACCCGCCGCAACCGCTCGGTCGACATAGCGCTCGGTGCCCCAACGATTCACGATCGCATAACTCAGCATGGTAACCATCGGCGCCGTGGCCGTCGTTGCCATTTCGCGGATCGCTGCCAAGATGTCCTCCAAACGAATCCCAGCATTCAGCGCCCGAGTATAGGACGCTTGAATCACCGGACCGTCGGCGATTGGATCGCTATAGGGAATGCCGATCTCGCACAAGCTGCTTCCTCGCTGCATGAGCTCGGCGACGAGGGCCTTTGTAAAGTCCAAATTGGGGTCACCCGCAGTGACGAAGGGAATGAACGCTTTGCGTTTTTGTTGCCGAAGCTGTGCAAAGACGGTGTCGATGGCAGACATGGGATCCTATGTAACGGTTTACGATTCTGTGACGTGCGTTATGAATGACTAATGTCTAAGGACTAATGACTAAGGAATGACCAATGACGAATGCCCAAGCGCGCGTAGGAAGCTAAACCCGATGCTTATTGGACATTAGGAATTCGTCATTCATTAGACATTAGTCCTTAGACATTAGTCATTCGCCCTGAATATGCTTCGAGATCATACGCGCCGATTCGTTCGACAAATAAAATCACCCGTCGCCGCCACGCAAGCGCGCTATTTCGCTGGCATCCTTATCACCACGGCCCGATAGACAAACAAGCACATTTTCGTTTTGCGGTCGATCGGCGGCAATCTCCATCGCTTTGACGACAGCGTGTGACGACTCCAGCGCGGCAAGGATTCCCTCCGAGCGGGCCAAAGCGTCGAAGCCTTCCAGCGCTTCGTCATCACGGCAGTATCGGTACTCGGCGCGACCGGTCGTTTTCCAATAGCTGTGTTCGGGACCGACACCTGGATAATCGAGGCCGGCCGAGATCGAATGGACGTCACAAGTCTGTCCATCTTCATCTTGCATCACAAAACTATAACTGCCGTGCAAGACTCCGGGC
>CBDUAB010000915.1:0-2658 GCA_965365045.1 uncultured Planctomycetales bacterium | reverse complement strand
AGCGCAACCTCGAAGCCGTAACTCAACGCGGTGTGCGCCGCCGGCGCAGTTTGAGCGCAATTCCGAAACTGCCGAGGTTGGTCGGGAACGGAGTGGGTTCGTGCGCGCGAGCGAGAAGGCTACTCCGCGTTTTGATTGCGACATGGCAATTTGGTTCTGGGGTTCAGCTAGATTTCGGCTCGCCCCTCCAATCGCGACGACGATGTCGCCAACGAACGCAATTTAAGACTGCAGGTGATGTTACGCTAGCCAGGTCGTTGGCCATTTCCTAATGCCGCTGTGACCGGGCCGGCTCGTGTTTGTGCTGCGGCATTTCGTTAATCTCGCGAACGAGGATTTCGCAGATCATCCAATCGTGCCAATTGTAACTGTAAGTTCCCGTGAATGGAGACCTCGGATGAAGCGGTGACCGATCGAGGACGAACTGTTTGAAATCCTTGATTTCCGTGATCGCCGAATCGCGGTCACCCAGACGAAAACGGGCAAGCGATTCGAGATACGTGACCCACCGGAAAAGCGGCTCTAAGACTCCGCCGGATTCGTAATAGTCGGGTCTGGGCGACTTGGCAACCGATTCCCTAAATTTTTGCGCCCACTTGATTGCCTCCTTGTTTTCGTTCCTCCGGTATTCAAGCAGGGTTTTATTCGCTTGGGCAGACGCAATGATACCTGCCCAGGCCCCTTGGCCTGACGTTCGTGATGTGTCAATCAACTCATCTATGGCCGCCATGTCCGATTCTTGGGGTCGCGTCAAGAGACATGCTCTGGAGATCTTTTCAGCGATTGCTGCGTCGTCGGTGTCAGCGAAACGTGTTAGCATCTCGCCACGGATTTGATCGTATCGGTTCAGATTACCCACATAGACATTCGATACGGCCGCCCGCAATCCGTCCAAGTGTGCATGCGCGGGCGGTGACAATTCCAGCAACTCGCCGAAGCACGCAGCCGCTTCTTTCCACTGGCGATGCCTTGCGTAGTCATTGCCCAGCAAAGCATACAGCTCTTTCCCGTTTGTCAGTCACTTCAATGATTCCGTCAAGCCATCAAACACTGACGAGTCGGCCTGCACATTCAACCCAACGTCGATCACCCCGTCAGCCCCCCATAGTCTAAGGCAATGGATTGCCAGGATATTCTCGCCATGCTGCAAACGGGCATCACTCGAACATTCGACGGTCGTTATATCATCCAAGTTGCGAACCTTCGCGGCCAATACTCCGTTGAGGTAGATCTCGGCTTCATGTTTTACCAACACATGGAACGCCAACGATTTTTCGATCTGTTCTTGGATCCGAAAAGTATTCCGCAACCATATATCGGGTTCGACTTGCCAATTAGTGCGAGATTCGAGCGTGGTCCCGAATGGTGCTTGCCCCTTTTCCCAATTTGAGTCGTCAAGCGTCGTCGTGTTCCAGTCGGCAGGAGTGGTCCCAAACGTGCGCGTGTACTTCCAGTTGGTACCAGTGGGGACAATTGATTTGCCCAGCCGACACACCGCCAGGATGTTCTGAACGGATTCTGGACTTGAATCCAGTCTCAAGACTTTGTCCAGATTGACTTTAGCCTCCGATGCTTGACCCATCAGAGCCTGGTTTTTGCCGAGGGCAAGCAAGTACTCCGCGTTCATTTCATTCGTTAATCGCACCAGCTCGTGCCAGTCCTTTGTCGATTCGGCTATTTGGTTTGCTTGCGAGTACGCTTCGGCACGCGACTCAAGGAAATAAGCGTTATTGGGTACCAAAGTGAGCGCTTTGGTCCATTCGGCAATCGCCGAATTCCAGTCGCCTCGTCTGTCGAACAAGAGCGCACGCAGTTGGAGCGCGTCCAGGCTATTGGGGCTGCGTTCGAAAGCTTCGTCCAGTTCGTGAAGTGCTTCTGTAAACTCGTTTCCTTGGATGTGGTCGCTCGCGCGCGCGAGTTGCCGGGCGATGCTGTTACGTGTCTTTTCTTTGCTCGCGATGCGCCATACCTGCATTTTGTCGTCGTGGCCCAGCGCGGCGATCGAAGTGCCATCGGGTGCGACAGCAACGGAGTTAATAGCCGAGGAATTACACTTCAACGTGCTTACCAGTCGCCAATCGCTGCGACCGTCCTCATGCTGTCCTGCTTTCCAGATTCTGACCGTCCCGTCGAGCCCGCCGGAGATGAGACGACTATTGTCCTGCGCGAATGTCAAGCACCGAAGCTCACCAATGTGCCCTCGAAGCATTTGTTTCTGATGACCGCTGATCGCGTTGTAGAGACGAATGTCGTAGCTGGTGCCGCCAGTCGCCAACAGGGCGCCGTCGTTCGAAAAAGCGGCGCAGTAGTCTGCTCCCCAGCCCTGAACGGAGTACTCTTCTTTTAATCGTCCCGATGTGACGTCGAATAAGGACGTCGGCATCTGGGTGGTAAACCACCGCGGTACGACCAATTCTTTTCCCGATGGAGAAAAGACGGACGATGCCACCCAATTTGCGGAGCTGGCCTGGTGGTCGAGGCGTTTTCCAGTTTTCACATCAAACACAAAAGCATGCGCGAATCTCCCCGGCCGCCCAAGTGTACAAGACACCAGGCGACCGTCGTTGCTGACAGCCAAACTAATGGTGTCATACCCATCTAATTGTACATTTCGTAATCCTCCATCTTCGGCAATGCCCCATGTGCGTAGATCACCCA
>CBDUAB010000914.1:0-2666 GCA_965365045.1 uncultured Planctomycetales bacterium | reverse complement strand
AAACATCGATACGCCGAATCTGGATGCGCTCGCTCGGCGAGGCGTGGCGTTCACCCGGGCCGTCTGCGCCAACCCGATCTGTACACCGAGTCGTGCTGAGATCTTGTCGGGATGCAGCGGATTTCGCAATGGAGTGATCGACTTTGGCAAGCAAATTGATCCTGAGCTAAAGCTCTGGCCACAGGCGATGACCGAGGCGGGTTACCACTCGTGGTATGTCGGCAAGTGGCATAACGACGGCAAGCCAACCGAGCGCGGCTATGAACAGACGCTCGGTTTGTTCACCGGTGGAGGCAGTAAGTGGTGGGAAGATCAAGTCGACTGGAAGGGGACGCCGGTGACTGGCTATCGCGGCTGGATCTTTCAGGACGACGATTGCAATCTGTTTCCCGATCGCGGCATTGGCTTGACGCCTGACATTAGCAGCAAGTTCGCGGACGCGGCGATTGAGTTCATCCGTCGCGCGCCAAGTGAGCTGAACTCTATCCCACGACATGTGAATTAGCCGGTATCGAAGTACCGAAAACCGTTGACGGAACGAGTTTCGCCGAGGTCGTCCTTGGCAAAGCGGACAAGGCACACGATCACGTGTTCTGCTACTTTCGTGACAAGCAACGAATGATTCGCGATTCACAGTGGAAACTGATCCATTATCCGGCGATCGATCGATGGCAACTGTTCGATTTGGTTGCGGACTCAAGTGAGCTAATCGATCTATCGGGTGACCCGATAAATTCGGCTGTCCTGAAGCGACTTCGCCAGCAGCTACGAGCCGAGCAAGTCGCGGCAGGCGACCCGCTTGCCATGGCTAAGTAGCAGCCGGAAAAGAGACAGCCTGCTTGTGATCCGAAACGTCGAGCATCTTGCCGATCGCCGCGGCCATGCATGTTACGGCGGCTCGCAAGCCGTCAATGAGCTGAGTTGTCGCTTCAAGGTGCTACTTTCAATACTATTCGGAGGTTATGTTGGACATTGGAGGTTGGACATTGGACAGGCGCCACAACAACTGTCCGATGGTTGATCGGGTCTATTTTAGTAGCGAAAGTTAGGCGAACGTCGCACCCAACCAACATGACCAGATTCCAGGAATCCAACATGTCGACACCAATTCAAATATCGAGAGCCAGCGTCGTAGCAATCTCGGTCCACGTCCTCCGGCACCTGTTTTGCGATGTTCAGCGCAGGGCCGTTCGTGGCCGATTCACGCTCATGTTGCTCACAGCCGCCACCGTCAGCACGTTATTGCCCAGCACGTTATTGACCAACGCCGTGGGAGAAGAGTTGAGGTGGCACGCAGAAACTCCACGTGATGAGATTCGTCCAATGTTCGAACGTGGCGACGCCGGCAGTCTCATTATCCGGGCAGACGACCGTCATGGACTGAACGGCTGGTATGCAACGACGATGCCGGTTGAGGGCGGCCGGCACTACAGGTTTAGCGTTAGCCGCCGCACATCAGGATTGAGTGCTGCCGTGCTGAGTCGAACGGCGGTGACCCGTCTAATTTGGCAGGACGAGAAAGGTGGACGAGTGGACCGCGATGAACCCACGTTTTCGTCATACCGACCTGGCAGCAAACCGAGAGCGGAACCGGAATTTCCTCCAGACGAGAGGACAACGGGTGAATGGACCACGGTCGCCGGAACATACCGAGCCCCGTCAACGGCGAAGCGGTTGCGGATTGAACTGCATTTCCGGTGGGGACCTACAGAATCGTTCGTTGAATGGAAGGATTGCAGTCTCCACGTGATTGATGCACCACCACCACGCATCGTGACGTTGGCCGCGGTTCACTATCAGCCGAAAGCGGGCAAGACTCCTAAAGACAAACGAGAGCAATTCGGTCCGCTGATTGTCGAAGCGGCAGCCAAAGGTGCGGACTTGGTTGTTCTGCCGGAAACCCTTACCTATTACGGTACCGGCGTGAAGTACGCGGATTGCGCCGAATCCATACCGGGACCGTCGACCGAATACTTTGGAGAGTTGGCAAAGAAGCACAACCTCTATGTGGTCGCGGGACTTCTGGAACGAGACAAGCACCTGGTCTACAACGTGGCAGTTCTGTTGGGGCCAGACGGGACAATCGTGGGAAAGTACCGAAAGGCGACTCTACCTCGCAGCGAGATTGAGGGCGGCATTACTCCGGGTGAGGAATACCCCGTTTTTCAAACACGTTTTGGAAAGGTCGGAATGATGGTTTGTTACGACGGGTTCTTTCCCGAAGTTGCTCGTGAACTGACGATCAACGGAGCGGAGGTGATTGCCTGGCCAGTTTGGGGCTGCAATCCGATGTTGGGATCAGCCCGAGCATGTGAGAACCACGTCTATGTCGTCAGCAGCACTTACACGGATGCATCCAACGACTGGATGATTACCGGCATCTACGGCCACGACGGACAGGTTCTGGATCAGGCGAAGGAATGGGCGTCGATCGCCATCACCAAAGTTGATCTGAATAAGCGACTTTACTGGCATAGTCTCGGCGATTTCAAAGCACAGATTAAATCACACCGGCCCTTGCTCCCCGCACGACACTAGGGAAACCAGATCGGGTGATTAGTTGGACAGCGCCACTTGTGTCACTACGGGTGCCGTAACTTGTTACTCCGTAAGGTTAAATGTCATCCTGAGGGAGCGCAGCGAGTGAAGGATCTCCCAAACACGCC
>CBDUAB010000913.1:0-2667 GCA_965365045.1 uncultured Planctomycetales bacterium | reverse complement strand
GAACCTATGACCTCGAGGTTATGAGCCTCGCGAGCTACCGGACTGCTCCACCCCGCGTCAATGTTCTGGATGGCTTGTTGGTATGCCAACAATTCTAAGCCATCCGTCGCTGTTGGCCAAGGCGTACACATTGATCGGTTTTTGGTTTGGATTGCTTTAACAATACAAAGAGAGTCCAGGTCGTAATCAAATGTCGCAGGCAATTCGTCCGCGCGGTCGTACAATCGGTGCGACCGACATGGCCTCATCTGGCCAATGGCCTGTCCGTGGAATTCGACGTAAAGTGAAGCGCCCGTTTGGGTTTTGTTTGCTGTTGCCACGGCAAATTGGTAAACTTAACGGGACGAGCGAATCATACCCGCCTGTAGGATTTCGCGTCTTTACGACGTCCTGGCAGCGACGTGACAGGAACAGAGAAATTACTCGGCAAGCGGTTGGCCATGTCCGTTCACGACCCACGACTGGAAGCAACCGGCTCGGAAATTGACCGGTCTTTGCCCACGAACCATGAGATGCCGCAGTCTGATGGCCAGGCCGCAATTCCGGCTGCCGCGAGCCCCGCGGGAATCGAGGAATTGCCGCCGGCTGCCTTTCCTCCGCAGCAGATTCCCGGCAAATCCACCATGCGATCGAAAGCCACGGAGCGCGAACGGTTTCAAGATTTCGTGAAAAACTCGCAAAACCGTTCCCAATCCAAGGCAGACGCTGTCGGATCGAGTGCTGCCGACCTTCCACCGAACGATGCGCCGTCCGTCGACGTCGAAACGGATGAAGATGCCGCGACTGACCTAGGTTGGACGTTCTTACGCGCGGCGCCGGCCTGGATGGTCAGTTTGGTTGTGCATTTGACGCTGCTTTTGATTTTGGGATTATGGTTGTTTCATGTCGATCGCCAGCGAAACTTAAATTTGGAGATGGTTTTTGCTGAAAAGCTTGGCGACCAATTGATCGACGACGCATTGGACATGCCGGCCGGCGATGAAACGGCCGAAGAACTGATCATCACGCCGAAAATGCCAGAGGTGGTAGTCAATCCACTTGCGACTCCTCCCAAACTAGAAGTCGACGTCACGGGGAGCGTTGCTACCAGCGAGCTGGTTTCACCGACAATCGGCAATGCGCTCAAAGGACGTGAACAAGGGATGAAGCAAGCCCTGTTGTCGACTTATGGCGGTACCGCGGTAACCGAAGCCGCGGTAAAGCTTGGTCTGGAGTGGCTAAAGCGAAATCAGCGGTCGAGTGGCTATTGGAGCATGCGTGGAACTTACGCGAACGGGGCACCCTTTGAGAATCGGGTTGCAGCCACGGCGATGGCGCTGCTTGCGTTTCAGGGTGCAGGCCACACGCATCAGATTGGTGGCCACAAGAAAGTTGTTGAGCGCGGTAAGGATTTCTTGCTTAAGCAACTCGACAGCTTTGGCAACTTTTATCATGACAACAATAGACAACAGCGATTGTACTCTCAAGCGCAAGCCACGATTGCCTTGTGCGAATTGTTCGGCATGACGCGGGACGAAGAACTGCGGGCACCGGCGCAGCGCGCGATCGATTACGCGGTGCGGATTCAAGACGAGTTGGGAGGCTGGCGTTATGTGCCGGGTCAGGAGTCAGACACGTCCGTGACCGGCTGGTTCATGATGGCGTTTCAAAGTGCGATGATGGCCGGCCTTGAGGTGCCTAGCCCGGTATTGGAACGAATCTCCGAGTATTTGGACAAAGTCGCTTCGTATGATGGTTCACGCTACGCGTATCGGCCGGGTCGCGAAATGACGGTGACGATGACAGCCGAAGCCCTGCTCTGCCGGCAATATCTTGGCTGGAAACGGGATGATCCACGCTTAAAAGACGGCGTGGATTACATTCGACTGCACCCGATCACGTATCGCGACGAAAACGTCTACTATTGGTACTACGCGACGCAGGTTTTGCATCACATGGAAGGCGACGCTTGGGAAGAATGGAATGCCATTTTGCGTGAGGTCGTACCGAAAAACCAGACTAAGACCGGCAAGGAACGTGGCAGTTGGTCGCCGTCGAACGACCGCTGGGGCACCTTCGGAGGACGGCTCTATACGACATGTTTGTCGATCTATTTGCTCGAAGTCTATTATCGGCATCTGCCGATTTATGGGCGTTCCCGGTGATTGCGTTTTGTCTTGGGTGATTCTCGCCCTGATTGAAAGCCCAAGTTTTCTCACGGTTTTCTCTCGAACAATTTTTCTTGATCGCCTGAAGTCTTGCTTTTCGGTCGAATTGGGCGCACCATATTAGCTGCGTTGGGAACACGAGTCGGGTCGGTTCTGGGAGAGCCCCCGCCGAGTATCTCAGGTTAATCACGATAGAGTTCTTGAGGAGCCAGCTAATGAGCGGCTTAGGACAACGATTTCTTTTCTTCTTCGCGACGTTTTTCGTCGTTGCGATCCTCACTCACAACTTGTGTGCAGAGCTGATTCCACTGGCTCATTACTCTTTAGGGGAGGAGGACCCCGATTCGAGCGAAGGTAATCCCGTCACTCAAGCGACTGACAGCATTGCCTTTGGCGGTACCGCGCGCGACATGACGCCTGACGGCGTTGTCGACAGCGTGATTAACACGGCTTTTACGCCGTCGGGAATTGAAAGCTCGAAATCGGTTCTGTTCGCAGGTGGCTACTTGTCTACTGACGC
>CBDUAB010000912.1:0-2669 GCA_965365045.1 uncultured Planctomycetales bacterium | reverse complement strand
CGCGGCCATGAATTCCGTTACAGCGATCATGAAGCGCGCGTCGACGAATTCAATCTGCTGTCGCACTTCATCGAAAAAGGAGCCGTTTCGTACATGGGTGAGAACTTGGCCTTTCAGTTCTTACAAGACATCGGCGTGGCGGCCCCCAACACGTTCCACATGCACGTTCGACAAAATGGCGACTTCTATAGCCTGGCCTCGTTTATCGAACAGATCGATGCGACGTTCTTGGAGAGAAACGGCTTCGACTCGCACGGGCCGATGTACAAGGCAAACTCGCCGTCGGCACGGTCGACGCTTGCCCCCAATCCAACGGCTTCACATTATCGAAAGGTCACCGAAAAAGACGAGGCTTGGGACGACATCATCGACTTTACCAACGGCATCAACAATCTCATCCCGGGAGTGACGCGTACCGAATATATCTTTGATCACGTCAACCTGCCCGAAGTCATTAATGACATGGCCGGAAACGTCATTCTGATCAATCACGATCGATTGACGAAGAACTACTACATGTACCACGATCAGAACGGCAACGGCGAGTGGAGCCGATTTCCCTGGGACATGGATCAGGCGTTTGCCATTCGCACCGACAATATCTTCGCCAGTGTGCTCTACGGGGATTCGGAACATCCGCAATCACCGGATCCAATCCATCAAAACCATCTGTATGACGCGATACTGGATACACCTTTCACGCGCCAGATGTACCTGCAACGTATCCGTACGCTAATGGACGATTTTTTGGGTTCGGCGGCGGGTGGCTACTTTGAGCAAGGGATCGACGCCTATCATAACCTGATCGCCGACGACGCGGCGCTCGATCATGCGAAATGGGGTGCCGGCAGTATTTCGGCCGGTGTTGCTCGCCTCAAAAACAACCTGCAATTCCGCCGCACACAACTCGAAGCCGAACCGCTAGTTCCTGACGCGCCCACGCAGATCGACATACGATTTGACGATATCGATTTCGATCCGGCCAGTGGCAATCAAGACGAAGAGTACATCGAAATTCAGAACTTCGGCCCATCCGCGGTCGACGTCTCTGGTTGGTCACTAGCAGGCGGTGTCACGATGACATTTCAGCCAGGAACCGTGATTCCGGCGGGTGGTTCTCTGTTTGCGTCGCCAGATGTGGTAGCTTTTCGCGCGCGGACGAGCGGCCCGTCTGGCGGCCAAGCACTTTTTGTCCAGGGTAACTACGATGGCCACATTTCCAACTTTGGTGAGCTTTTTCGGTTGCTGGATGACAACGGGAATCAAGTGGACGTCACGACAACCACTCCCGCGCCGACCGATGTTCAACAGTATCTGCGGATATCAGAAGTCCATTACAACCCGGCGGGAGCGTCCGACACGGAGTTCATCGAGTTCACAAATATTAGCAGTGGAGCAAACACTAAGGTCCTGGATTTGGCCGGTGTCACGATTAGCGGCGGACCCGGCACGCCATTTGTTTTTGCAGATGGCGTAACGTTGGAGCCTGGGGCTCATGCACTCGTCGTCGAGGACCAAGCCGCTTTTCGAACTACGTATGCTAACGTTGACGCCGCGCTGATCGTGGGCGAGTACACCGGTGGCCTGGCAAACGGTGGTGAGAGAATCAAACTGGACGACGCGAATGGAAACACGGTTGTGAGTTTCGAATATAAGGATGATGACCCATGGCCTGTCCGCGCCGACGGCGCCGGTGCGAGTCTAGAGCTTGTCGATGTGGCGACTCCGCGCGAGCAGTTTGGCAAGTATTATCATTGGCGGGCCAGCAGCGCATTTGGCGGCTCACCGGGAACAGCGGGTTCCACACCGCTCGGAGTGGTCGTCAATGAAGTCCGCACGGGTGACGCCGTCGACCAGATCGAGCTGTTGAACACGACGGATCGAGAAATTGATGTTGGCGGTTGGTATTTAAGCGATTCGCGGAATGACTTACTCAAATTTTCCATCCCCAATGGCACTGTCTTGGGCGCGGGGCAATACGTGGTCTTTGACGAAGAAGATTTCAATCCGACGCCCGGTAGTCCAGGGCCAAAGGATTTCGGCTTGAGCAGTACCGACGGAGATGACGTTTGGCTAGTAATCGGTAACGGCCAAGGTGGCGTGCGAACATTTGTCGATGATGTGCATTTTGGACCATCGCCGCCGGGTGAAACGATCGGCCGGACTCCGAACGGCACAGGGCGCTTCGCACCTCTAGCCGCGGCAACCATCGGGTGTGGCAATGCGCACCCGCGCATCGGTCCCGTCGTGATGAGCGAAGTTCATTATGCCGGATCGCAGCCATCGGCGCCCGCACTATCAATCGCTCCGAACCTAACGGCCACCGATTTGGAGTTCGTTGAACTTTACAATCCGACAGATTCAAGTATTAGCCTGAGTCAATGGCGCCTGCGCGGCGGCATCGACATGGACTTCGCCGACGGAACGAATCTGGCGCCCGATCAAGTTATTCTGGTGGTGTCATTCGATCCAAGCGACCTTGGAAATTTCAACCAAGTCAGTGCGTTACGGATTCATTACGGCATTGAGGAAAACGTGACGCTCATTGGAGGGTATTCAGGTAATCTGAACAACGGCGGTGAGGTCATCCGGCTCGAGCGTCTGTTTGAAGGGCCATTCTCTGCGTCCCATATCCACGAAGACGAAGTTCTCTACGATGATCTGGCGCC
>CBDUAB010000911.1:0-2673 GCA_965365045.1 uncultured Planctomycetales bacterium | reverse complement strand
GCATCCGGGACCTATTCGAAATCTTCCGGACATCAACGTTTCGCGTTTGGTGCCCGGTGTCACAATCACCAACAATATCGTCGCACGTTCCGGCTCGGGCGGCATCCTCTTTAGCGGCGATCCCAACGGTGCGAATGCGCAACTGGCAGCCATTCCCTTCGGTCGCATCATCAATAACACATTGTATGGAAGCACGACGATCCGCGCGACAACTGGCATACTCGTTACCGAGAATGCTAGTCCGACGCTGTTGAATAATATCGTGGCTGAATTCGGCGTGGGTTTGGAAATCGACAACAGTTCCGATACAACCGTTGTGGGCGCAATGCTCTATCACAACAACGACAATTTCCCTAACACTCCAGCAAACTTGGGATTGGGTGACTTTCCCATCACTCTGTTTGATTTTGAGTCGCTGTTCGAGGATCCCGTTCTAAACAACTTTTACTTAATTGACGGGGCCAAGGCGATCGACAGCTCAATCGACTCCTTGGCGGATCGCGTCGACCTGGTGAATGTTCGAGATCCACTTGGCATTCCCGTCTCGCCGATTCTCGCTCCGGATTTGGACAATGCTGGCCAATTACGTGTCGACGATCCAAATGTGCAGACACCGGTGGGACAAGGTGAGAACGTCTTTAAGGATCGCGGAGCCTTGGACCGAGCGGATTTCTCGGGACCACGTGCAATCTTGGTCAATCCACTAGATAATGATCCGGCCGGCGCGGACATCGATCCCACCGAAGGGACCGTGAAGGTTCCCTCGGCATCACTTGAGAACTTTGTCATCGAGCTGATTGACGACACTGGAAACGGCGGTATCGGTGTCGACGATGCCTCGGTTTCGGCATCGGTCGTCGAGGTCCGCCGAAACGGCCAGTTGCTCACCGAAGGTGACGACTATCTTTTTGAGTATTCGCGTACCAACAACCGAATCCGTCTCAGCCCAATTACCGGTATTTGGCCACTTAACAGCACGTTCCACGTTGAGCTGGATAATTCGATTGTCCGTGACTTGGCCGACAATGATCTGAGCCCGAATGAACTCAACGGTGACACGATCTTTGTCATCTCCACCGACTTGGGCCGTGACTTTGGTGATGCACCCGCACCCTATCCATCCATGTTGAGCGAGAACGGAGCTCAACATCAGATCATTGACGGCTTCTTCTTAGGAATGGGTGTCACTGACGAAGTCGATTCCGCGGCCAGTGACGGCGATGAGATGGACGACGGAGTCATCTTCGGCTCGTCTTTCGTAGCGAATTTGACGTCAGAAATCACCGTCAACGCGAGCGCGTCCGGCTTTATCGACGCCTGGGTCGACTGGAATGCCGACGGCGACTGGAACGATGCCGACGAACAGATCCTTACCAGAAGTGAAATCTCCACGGGCGCGAACCTGTTCGTTGTCCGTGCTCCGGATGCGATTCCCCTGGGCTCGACGTACGCACGTTTTCGTCTCAGCAGCGCCGGCGATCTGGAACCAACCGGTTTGGCGGCCGATGGTGAAGTCGAAGATTACGAAGTCATGGTGGGAATCAATCCTTGGCAAAATCCCGACGATCCTTTGGATGTCAACGGTCAGGACGGCCCAAGTCCGCTGGATGCTTTGTTGATTATCAACGAGCTCAACGACTTTACGTACGCGGATTCGGACGATGGCCGCTTGCCGATTCCGTCGCCGATACCGGATTCGCCACCACCGTTCCTGGATGTTAGTGGCGACGGCTTCGTATCACCACTCGACGCGTTGCTGGTAATCAACTCGCTTTCGTCGGCCAGTCCAGTGGCAGCACCGCTGGGCGCCAGGGCCGAAATAGACGACAGCAATTCCATCGTGGTCAGTCAGGCAATGACCGTGGAGCTGAGACCAGCGTCACGCGTTCGGGACGCAATGTGGGCCACGCTCGACCGCCGCACAGCGTCGGACGATGACACGTTGAAACTGCCGTTGGCCGCTGAACATCCATATCAACACGAATACTACCGACCGGTCACTAACCGACCGGTCACCAACCGACCGGCCACCCACCGACCGGCCACCCAGTCAACGAAAACCACGCCCCAGGAAACATGGAGCGGCCTCGTCGAAGAAGTCTTTGACGATACGCTGTCACCTTGGGGGTTGGACTTGTAAAACCCGATACAGGCCGCACTTACGGGTAAGTTCTTCGTACGTACGGTTAAGAAAGTTGTGTCCGCGTAAGCGGAACCAAAGTTAAACGCGAGGCTCATTGAAATGTCATTACGTCGCCCGCAAGATCATTCCAAGTTGCAACAGTATCCGCGCAGGCAGCATCGCAAAAGGCTGTCTCGCCGAGGCGCGCACACGGCGCGCCGTGGTATGCAAATGGAAAGCCTCGAACAACGCATGCTACTGGCGGTGGGTCCGCAATTGGTGGGTATCAACCCTAACGAAGGCGAACTACTCCTTGACAACGATGTACGCAACGTCGCACCGCGCGAATTCGTGTTTCGTTTTGACGGGAATCAGATTATCGACCCGGCGACGCTCGACGGTATCCACATCACGCGCAGCGGTCTTGACGGATCATTTGGATTCGCGGATGTAATTACCGATTTTGGCACCGGCGGCGCCGTGGTTGCCCGCTTCGCGGCGGTAACACCTGGACCAAGTGGTAACAACATTTCGATCCAATTGATTCCCAA
>CBDUAB010000910.1:0-2681 GCA_965365045.1 uncultured Planctomycetales bacterium | reverse complement strand
CCACCGCGGGCAATCTGCCAAACACGCTGTTCCGCCTCGGCGATCAGCGGAACCAGCTTTTTCCATTCCTCTTTAAAAGGAATGTAGTTTGTCCCGCCCCGAGTAAATTGCCGCCGGGCGTCATCCCCGTAAAGCAGTTTCCAATTTGACGGTCGCCAGTAGTCGTACCAGAGGCGATGTTTTTCGATCACCGCCTGACGCAGCGGTTCCAAATCCGCCTCGATCGGAATCGTAAGACCCAGTTGCCGCGCAATCTCCTGGGCGATGTGGTTCTGGGCCTCGGCCTTGATGTGCATGCCGTTATCGGTCAGCCCACTCTTTGCATCGGTGAACAAGTCGACAAGAAGCGCCTTCCGATCCGCCGCGAGTTTCTCAATTGCCTTTACGTAGAGGGCAAGATCAGTGTTACGCTTGGACAGGTCGGGAATCAGCGGACTCGGCGATGGCTCAAAAGGCGAAGGTGTTACCAGAACCACCAATTTGACTTGCCGCTGGAGCACGTCGATAAGTTGGTCAAAGGCCCGAGTAAACTCATCGACGCCCTGCGGACCGGCCATCGATTCGAGCTGACCAAACTGTGCGATAGCCACCGTGGCACCGACGTGTTTGAGTTGATCCTCGAGCGTCCCGAAGCCGTCTTTTCGCCAACGTTCAATGACGGTGCCCTGACGGAAAACTGTATCGGCCTCCCAAGACAAGTCACGAAACTGCGGCCGAGCCGAGGCAAAGGATTGTGTGAGCATGGCCTCGAGATAGCCTGCCTGCTGCAGGCGCACCATGTTGGCACCGCCAACCAACACGACGACGTCATCGTTGGTCAGCGTAAATCGATTCTGCGCTTGGCTAGAGATTGCGCCGCCGAGTATCGTGACGATCACCACAGCCAACACAAACCATTTGGCATGGGGCCTCATCCACTCTCCCCGTCTGGAACACGCTCCATTTCGGATCTGACTGCCAACATTTCCTGACCTTGTGGCGAAATGTTATAGGCCTCCATGACGAGCGTCCCCGCATCCTTCAGGATCAGCTCGGTTCGCCATCCCCATTGTTCTTCGCCAGCCGGATATTGGCCGTTCAGAACGAATTTATGCGCATCGTCCTCGAACGATCCTTCACAAATCATTGGATGCTGCGCCATGTGCCAACTGTCGCCCCATGTTGCCGACATTTTGTGCTTGTCACCTCCCAACAAGAACACACCTTCTTGACTGTTTCCTCCCTGGACCCAAGTGTACGTAAACAGAAGATACTTGCCAGCCGCAACGAATCTCACCTCGGCTGTTGTCTCCGAATCCTCAGAATCCATTTCCGGATCCAGCCACAAACGATAAGCGCCTCTCCATCGGCCTTCCATTCGTTGAAGAAAAGTATAGGCATCCATCTGCGGGAACTCCAATTTGACCCTCATTAAACTAATGAGGGTTTGCTCGTCCCGAGATCGCTAAAAACATCAACGATGCCAAAAGCAACGCCAATGACGAGGGTTCAGGCACGCCTTGATAGTATTGAGTCGCCTTGTCCCATGCGGCAACGCCGATCCGCGAGCCGATTATTCGTCCCGGGAGATCGTCTGCCGGAACGTGAATGCCACCGTACAATCGAGAAAGTCCTGCTTCGTCGGCTGCGTCAAAGTACGTCGCCCATTGCAAAGTGACGTCCGTTGACGGCCCGTATTCGAATTCCAATCCTTCACCTGTCGGGAATTCGTACTCGAACATACCGCCTGGAAAGAATTCGTCACCGGTCAACCGGGCCATCACTTCGGCAGCCGCGCGACTAAATGTCGAGTGGCCCGACAGGTATGCGGCAAAGGGCGGTGTCACAAAGTCGTCGCGCTGATAGGGCAACCACGCTTCTGCCAAAATCCAACCAACCTCTCCCACATCGTCCGGCGTCGCGATTGGCAACTCCGGAGGACCTTGCCACGAGCGAATAGCGATCTCGCCTTCGTGACCGGATAAATGCTCGTGCCGCTCCCCAGCCGCCGTGGTGTCCGGCGTGATCACTTCGACCAAGTCGGGCTCAAGTGTCAAGCCGTCAGAATGATACGTATCGATCATCTGACCATTCATGGTGACGCGAAGATCGGGATCGGATGACTGTCCGAGCTGTCCCATGTAGCGAATCATTGATACGGGTCGAGAATAGTCATAGACACCTTTGTGGTTCCACGCGACAACGCCCGCGTCATGTACGGCACCGTTGATAGCGAGGTACATTTTGACGTCCCATTCGAGATTTTCGACAATGGGCCCTTGCCCACCGATTCGTTTGGTAACTCCCAACTCATCGAGTTTGTCAGAGACGTCGTTGCCAATCACATTCCAGTGTCCGGGTGGCGCCTCGGAGTCCGGGCCATCGGCCCAAAACTCCGCAATGATTCTTCCCCAATCTCCGCGATTGACCATCTGATGTTCGTAGGGTTGGTTGGTGGCGGGGTTTAGTTCGTATCCACGCTGTTCATAAGTTCCTAACGGGCTATTGCCGCGGCTTGCTGGCGAGATATCGACGAACTCCGAATTGTTGATATCCAGCGAACTGGAATATCGGATTACCTGATTGACGGCGTCTCGAAAATCACTGTCTCCCTGTCCGTTCATTTGCGGTGGAGGTCCTTGATCGCGGTAAACTCCGCTTACACTTCGATCGGAGGGAGACAACGCAAACGGCGCCACGTC
>CBDUAB010000909.1:0-2684 GCA_965365045.1 uncultured Planctomycetales bacterium | reverse complement strand
GTGGATGTTCATTTTCGAAGCGGATGGCTAAGTGAGTTTTACCCGAACGCCCACGTTAATGCTCCGGGACTGCAACGCTTGTTGCTCAATCGAAACGTTATTGGATCGCTTGCCTGGCATGGTTTGCAGATCGGCGGAGAAGGTGAGCTACCCGCAACGGACGAGCCCGTTTGGTTGCTACCTCGAAAAACAGACGCGGCAACGGTAACCAACAGCGCTGGTGAGTCCGAGCAATACCTCTTCTATCGTGGCGTCGGTAACTTTACCGGACCATTGCGGGTTACCACTGACCGCGATGCCGACACGCTGACACTCACATCTCGTTTCCACACATTCGACACGAACGAAGTCATTTCGATTCGAGCGGCCTGGTTAGTACACGTCAAACCAGACGGAAAACTCGCTTACCGATCGTTGGGACAACTTACGGCGCCCCCTGATCAGACAAGTCACATTGCCCAAGTCAAACGAGGATTTGAGGCAACGGATTATTCGAGCAGCAACATCCATCTGCTCCACGAGGATATGCACAAAACGTTGACCATCGACGGTTTGTATGACGACGAAGCGACGGCATTGCTGTCCACTTGGGAACGGGCTTATTTCAAGTCTCCCGGTCTGCGTTTGTTTTATGTTGTGCCGCGACAATGGACAGATGACCGCCTGCCACTAACGGTCAGCGTGCCAGCTCATATTAATCGGGTGATGATCGGGCGGATCGAATTGGTAAGCGACACGCAGCGCGCCTTAATCGATGAAATTAAGAACGGTCCGGTTGCTTCCGCTAAATGGATGAACAATATCCCCGAGACTGCGGCACGCAACAAGTTCTTTGCCGGCCGATCCGACTTTGGCGATCTGGGCGTGGAGATTCCCGCGGATTATCAACGGTATTTGGACTTGGGCCGCTTTCGCAATGCCTTACTACGGTATGAATTGCAGCAAAGGCCATCGGAATCACTGCACCAGTTCATCGCGCAATACGGCCTCGCGACACCCGTCGTGACGGAAAAGAGCGAACGATTCTCGGCGAACGTGTTACCGCAGCAAACGAGCGTCCGTTGAATCTCAGAGCAATCAATCAAACACAACGACGATCGACCGAACGTTGATCTTTGAGCTCCGGCCTCCAATCCTCCATACCTTGCATCGCCTTTTTTCTTAAATGCGCAGCGGCGTCCACTTGCTGCGAATTGGTGTCGATTGTACAGACCATCACACCCGCCCGATGGCGTAATTGCCGTCGGAGAAAGGTCCCATCTGGACGAACTACAAATCCTCCAAAGCAACTGTACGGCTTGGAAGTGTTCGATCCACAGATCCAGAAATGGTTGCAGGCAGCGTGACCCTGAGCGGCCGCTGGAATCACTCTAGCCCAATCATTGCCCTTGGCCCGCATGTCTCGTTTGCTAAGACCGCCATCGTACCATGACTGGAAAATCACATCGGCCTTTAGTTTCTTGTATTGACGGTACACTTCCGGATATCGCCACTCATGACAGATGAGGAGACCGCATATAACCCCTTGGATTCGAACGGTTACTGCCCGCGTACCAGGTCGGTAGTGCGCGAGGTCTCCGACGGGGCATAGACGTTTATCGTAGCGATCTAATACGCGACCCTCGGAGTCGATGACGTACAAGCTATTGTGCGGCTTGTTCTTGCCGCTTAATCGATGATTTGAACCAAGGATGACCCACATCCCATGTTGCCTTGCCGCTTCCATCACCTGCTGCGTCGAACGTCGAAGCAGAGCCCAGTCGTAGCCGGCAAAGGAATCAAAATCCACGCCCGCATAACCGCTCAGCGCCGTCTCGGAAAACAGAACAACGTCCGCTCGCTGCCTAGCAGCCGAGGCTATTTGGCGACGTATGTAAGCCAAGTTTTTTTCGACGTCGGCGTTTACCGGGAATTGTCCAACACCTACACGCAGCGTCATGCGTCTAACCTCACGTGGTTTCGCCTCGTGAACCATTAGCCCAGGCTTTTGGCGTACTTCGCCGCCTCAGCGAACGCCCTTTTTCGGGTGTTCCCTCGCCCTCATCTGATCTTATCATGGTAGCGCTTACAGATGCTGAATTGTCAACGATTCGGGCGAGTATCCGCTGCGGTCGTGCCTACGTAAGACATTCGTGGACTCGAACAGCGGCAAAGCGCCTTGACCTAATGCATGCCTTACGATCACCCGGACGACCGTCGCTAGTTAACGGGTGGCACGAATTGGACTAGAATCATAACGGAACTGTATTCTACTGTGATGTATTGCAAAATGGACCTGCCACGGAGTAATCAGTCATGTCGACTCGTTTTTTGGCAATGCGGAGAATCGCACATGCGAGTCGGCTCCGCATGCTCGTCGCCGTATCGCTAGGCGAAATTCTCGTGGTTATCTTCGCCGTTCTCGGTTCTTCGGTTTTCGCCCCACAACTGAACGCTCGTGAATTCGCGCCACTGCGACCTGCAGTTTATTCTGTACCCAACGGTCCGGACGTTCAGTACCGGCTGCAAGCTCGAATGATCGAGGCGATACCCGGTGATGTGATTGAGCTTGACGAAGGACGCTACGCGCTGCGACGCCAGCTCGATATTGTGGCGGATAACGTTACGATCCGCGGCAAGGGTTCGAACAAGACTATTTTGTCGTTCAAAAATCAAGACACTGGAGGGCAGGGCATCGAGGCCAC
>CBDUAB010000908.1:0-2684 GCA_965365045.1 uncultured Planctomycetales bacterium | reverse complement strand
GACGGCATACAGACAGGTACTTTTGCGTCAGATGTTCTTGCAGAGTGCGGTAGAAGTCGGGTGACTCAACCCGCTCTCGCTCCTCCCGCGTAAGCCACTTCAGTGGCTCTTTCCATTCCTCGAGCGGAGGGACTTTGAGCGTCACCCAGCCCGGTCGAGGTTCGCGAACCACGATGCCGAAAAGACGTATCGCGCGAGGCTCGGTAAGAATATGAAGCACGACGTCGGCCGACGGTGTTCCCTGCGAATCATCACTGCTTAGGGTAAGTTCCGCGCGTAATCGGCCCACCGATTTTGGCCGCGTATCTCGGCGAACTTGAGCAAGCACATCCAGCGGGCTTTGTAGCGCCTCAGTCGACTTGGCCGCGACCTTTGTATAGATCGTAGTTGTTTCCAGTTTGGCGTGCCCCAAGAGTTTTTGAATTCGTCGTATATCCGTGTTGTTTTCGCAGTCCCAAAAGCAGTTTGTCGCGTAGCGAAGGAGCGCTTCGAGTAGCCGGACCACCTCTTGAGCGCTCAGCACGATCGGCAGGCGTTTCGGCCTTCGCGGCGTCTCGAGCCCCAGAGTCACGCTACGGCCACACATCTTGTCAAAGGCTGTGCGGATTGCCGAAAGGTGGACACCGACCCACGAAGAGCTGGCACCGCCATCGACCAAGACCTCTAAATAGCACCGCACAAGGAGTGATGAATGTAGAGGTGCTAAGAGGGGGAATGGTAACGGGGAATAACGGATTAACAACGATGGCCCTACTCACACAATTCGTTGTTGCATTCACTCATCCTTCGCCACTCCTTGCTCGATATTCGATATGCGTTTGCTGCGCCACAGAAGCCGTTCAACCGACTTAGAGACATTTACCATTACAGCCGCGGGGTGGGGTGGTCATGATCCATGAAGATGGGCATGACTTGGCAAGATGTGTAAATTCGCTTTGTCGCGCGTATCCTTTCGCCAAACGGGTTAGATTAACGATTGATGATTGGCGATTGTTGATTGTTGAAGTTAAGAATGTCTTCCTTCGCAAATCAACAATTATCAATCATCAATCGCAATTCAGTTCGGCCCTTCGATTGCCGGAACAACACGACAAGAACTCTGGCACCGAGGAATTGACCAGGCCAGCCGCGGGGAGCGTATCGCCCGCGTGGCACTACGTAAGGTTGGCCGTTGTCGTACGTTCCGAGTCGAAACTGGGGCCGTTGCGGGGGAGCAATCATGGACCATCTCCGGGGCAAAAGAGTCAGTAGTGAACACATATACCCTATTCATTGTAGGCCCAGCTTCCGGCCGGACACGCCCCTGGTTGCCACCCCTGCCACGAATGCCAACGGGGAGTTGTTGTTCCGGAGAGCGGCAAGTCTAGCGTCGAATAATAATTGAATGGCGTGGCAGTTATCCAGAGTGATCGACAAGAGCGGCAAGCTGCTGGTATTCGCGTTGCGAAAAAACGAGGTGCGTTTCGAACCCATAGCGGAGTCCAAAGGAAAAGAAAGCGATGCCAGGCCATCGCACTCCAAAGAGAATCCAAAGATCACAGCTCTCCGCAAAGAACACGCCGAGCGAAAGGCAGCAATGCAAATGTCCGCCGCGTGACTCTCGCATTCTCCAGAAAACTGCTTGCAGCCGAAGTTTCGTGGAATTACACTGACGCACGACTCAGATTCGGTGACCAAGTATCCTGTTAAGATTCTTGGTGGTGCCAAGTTGCTTTCGGAACCAGGCGATGGTTGTGAACTGCGATGAATCCTTCAACACGGAGATGACAAGATGACGCGGATTGTGCCTGGTTTGTTTATGAACGTGATTGTGTTCTGCTTGCTTTCTACTACTCATGCCATTGCCGCCGATTGGGTGGCCGCGACAGGTGACTTCAATCAGGATGGAAACTGGAGCACTGGTAGCGTTCCAAACAGCGGTCAAGATGCCGTGATCAACAACGGCGGCGTTGCGCAGTTGGGTTCAGGTGACGCCAGTGTGGCCGCATTGCTGATCGGTCAGAACGGTGGGTCGGGTGACTTTCATCAGACAGGCGGAAGCTTCAGTGCGAACGGCGCATTTATTGGAGTCGATAGCCTGGGTAACGCGCAGATTAGCGGCGGCGAGTTTTCCATCGGTGGCGACAGCATTCACGTCGGCTGGCGCCCGGCCGGTGTCGGCGAGATGACGATTGATGGCGTGGACGCCGTGGTCATATCGGGAGACGATTTTCAACTGGGTCGCGAAGGTGTGGGAACACTCAATTTCACGGCCGGTCAACTGCGGGCCGGTTTTACCGTGATCGGCAAGTTCGGTGCTGGCATCTGGAATCAAAGCGGTGGTTTGTTTGACCAGGACTTTGGTGACATCGAAATTGGGGACGGCGGACGCGACGACCAAGCCGGTACAGCCGGCCCCAGGACCGGATTCATGGACTTCACCGCTGGGTTCATTCAAACGGCAGGTCATTTGGCAATCGGGAATCGACGCGGCACTGGCACGGTCAACATCAGCGGCGGTGCTCTCGCCGCCACGGGACGTCGGGTTCTTCGAGATCGGTTTCATTTGCATGGCCGTCCTCGACAACGGGGAGCTGATCTTGGTGGACGCCGATCCCAGCAGTCCTGGATTCGGCAACGTCACCACTGTCCTGTCGGGGCTGAACGATCCCACCGGCGTGAAGATCGGATCGTCCGGCCAGGAC
>CBDUAB010000907.1:0-2691 GCA_965365045.1 uncultured Planctomycetales bacterium | reverse complement strand
GTGTGAAGCATGCTTAGCTTGTCGCCCAGCATCCGCATCTTCGTCCACACGCGTCCGACTGACATGCGCAAGCAATTCAATGGCCTGCAGGCCATTGTGACACATGCGTTGGGCCAGGACGTGATGACCGGTGACTACTTCGTCTTCTTCAATCGGCGGCAACATCGCTGCAAGATACTCTACTGGGACCGGGATGGTCTGGTCGTATGGGCGAAACGCTTGGAGCGAGGTCGTTTCCAGACTCCGGCAGCTAACGACGACGCCATCAAGGTGGAGATTGATGGCACGACGTTGGTGATGATTTTGGGAGGCGTTGATTTGCAAAGTGTCCAGCGACGGAAACGTTATCAGGTTCCGCCCCAGTCATCTACGCCGGTTGATTCGAATGAAGAAAATGAAGTCTCTGGTGCCGCTGGATACTTGCCAAATTGCCCAGCCGCAACCGTCTGATTGATCACCTACGCGACGTGCGTTCTGCTCGACGAAGGCTGAAGAGAAAAACTTCAGCCTTCGTCTTTTCTTGTGTCCAGTAATCCGTACAATGTTCGCATCATGGATGTCAGGCAACTCACCATTCAGCTCGAACAGGTCATGAAGTTCAATGAAGAGCTTCGTGAGCAGAATGCATCGTTGGCGCAGGCGGTGGAGCAGGTGCGTGATGAGAACGCCGCGATGCGTGATGAGAACACCGCAATTCGACAGGAGATTACAACACAACGTCACGATTACGAATCTCTGTTGAATTCCACGCAGACGCTGATCGACGACCGGGACAAGCTGCAGCGGCGCGTGGACGAACTGGAAGCGATCAACAAACGCCTGGTCGATATGCTCTGGGGTCGCCGCAGCGAACGGCGTTTTTTCTCTCCGGGTCAGTTGGATTTGAACTTCGGAGCAGAGCCATCGCCGGGCGATGACGAACAACAGGCTGTCCTCATGGCACAGCTGCAGGCGGATGAAGCGTTGGACGAGCAGATCGTGCGCGATGCGGATGCACGGCGCCGTCAGCGGAAAGAAAAACAAAAACAGACGCAAGAGTTCCCCGAGCATCTCGAGCGTCGCGAACGGATCCTGGATCTGGGCGACGAGGAGAAGGCCGGTCTGACGCGTATCGGTGAAGCGGTCAGCGAGCGGATGCGGTTCGAGAAACCGACCGTCTATATCGAACGCATCGTGCGGCCCAAGTATGTGCAGAAGGGTCAGCCCGATCGTGGGGTGATCGCAGCGTCCCCTCCCTTGTCCATCGTGGAAGGCTGCAAGTACGACTTCAGCGTGGTCGCGGCCATTTTGTCTCAGAAGTTCGCCTTCCACTGCCCGACCTATCGTCAGCAAGACTGGTTCGCACAGTGTGGCTGGTTTCCGAGCCGTAGCACGCTCAACGACCTGATCAATGTCAGCGTCGACGTGCTGACGCCGCTGTTCGATCAGATGTGGCAGTTGCTGCTTCAGCAACCGATTCTGCTGACCGACGACACACGCATGTTGTTATTGACACGCGGCGCACTGAGTCGAGAACAACTCGAGTCGCTGCAAGGACGTCGCCGCTCGGGAGTGCCGCCAGGTGACGCGCCCACGGAGTTGCCTGATCGAGGTTCGGTCACCAGTTATGCGTGGATTTATACGGGACTCGACGGCCTGGCGCCCTACAATGTTTTTCATTGGTCACTGACGCATCAGCATTCGGTTGTCGATGAGCATTTAGAGTCGTTTGACGGCCTTATTGTCGGCGATGCTTTCGGTGGCTACACGCAGATCGACAATCGCTCTGACGGGCGCATCGCGCATGCCAGCTGCAATACGCATGCTCGGCGTGAGTTTGTGAAAGCGGAGTCGAGCGAACCGCTCTTGTCGGCTCAAGCGGAGTCGTTCTATCGCCAACTGTACGATGTGGAAGAGCGCGGCAAGCTGCTCAGCGTGCAAGGTCGATTCGATCTTCGTCTGCGCGATGCGGTTCCGATCTGGGAGCGTTTTGGCCATTGGCTGGAAAGTGACAAGATTCGCCATGTGTTGCCGCAGAGTGACTTTGGGAAGGCCATCGGTTACCTGCGGAATCAATGGACGGCGTTGCAACGTTACCTGTCCGATGGGCGGATTCCGATTGACAACAATCAAAGCGAACAGGAAATCCGTTCTTTGACCGTGGGGCGGAAAAACTGGGCGTTCCTGGGACATCCTCGCGCGGCGGCAGGTCGCTTGCAGTTGGTCAGCATCGCGAGCAGCGCGGCGCGAAACCACCTGGTGATTCATGACTACCTGGAAGATGTGTTGCGGAAGCTGGCGGACGCCGCACAAAACAATCCAGCTCAACTGGCGCTTGGCTCGGAGTATCTGCTCGAACTATTGCCGGATCGCTGGGCAGCGGATCATCCGAAATCGGTTCGCAGCAAACGGATCGAAGAAAAGAAGCGAATCGCCGAGAACAAGCGAGCTCGTCGTGCTCGCCGACGACTTCTCGCCCGTCGTCAGGCTCAAACCCGGAGCTGACACTCGACGCGCTCACCAGCCCCGCGAAGGCACTCTCAAATCCCTGCCTCGCCGTCAGCCCGTGGCCGTGCATGCGCCTACCGGACGCTTACGCTGATCACACCAAATATTTTCTCTTTGAGGGCAGGCGCTTGGGCAAGAAACGCGCAAGGAAATCGACGGACGACTCCGCCATCCTAGGCTTCCATGAACTTGCTCACCTGATCC
>CBDUAB010000906.1:0-2693 GCA_965365045.1 uncultured Planctomycetales bacterium | reverse complement strand
CCTATCTGGAGACCGACGCCACTCGGTTGGTCGCGTTTCGGCCCGGAAAAAAGTAGTTTTCCAGGCGCACGCCCAATCATCGCGGCTGCGGCTGAAGAATTTCACCACATTGACCGATATTATTTGTATACTTGACTTAAATGATCAACAATATAACAATGGTTTTGAAGCCTTAGCCCGCGTTTCTCACACATTTGTAGGCCGGAACGAGCAAACGCGGAATCTGCCGGAACTTCGGTCGCTGTGTTGCGGCTATTTTCACGAACACGGTATCAACGGGGACGACTGCGTTTGCGCTGTTCCGGCAAGGCTTTGCGACCTCGTTCCGGCCTACTGTGAGAAATGCGGGTTAGATGAGATCAACGATGTCGGTGATTCACGAGTTTGCAGATATGAAATTGGAAACAGCACGCAGGCTGTCGGGCGCGACCAAGCCTTCCGCGCTGCCGACGACATTAGATCCAACTGACGAGTTGCTTGATGAGTTGGCGGAAAAATCCGCGGAACTCGAAGCTGCCACGCCTCAGCAGATCATCGCGTGGGCCGCACAACGTTTTGGGCCGCGGCTGACGATGGCCACGGCATTTGGTCCGGAAGGCATGGCAATCATTCACATGCTCTCCGAAATTGCCCCGAACACATCCGTGTTTAATTTGGAAACAGGATATCAATTCCGTGAGACCTTGGAGTTGCGTGAAAAGGTTCTTGAGCGTTACGGAATCGCGGTCGAGTTGAAACGACCGCAACTTACGGTCGAAGAATACGAGGCCCAGCACGGGGGCCCGCTCTACAAGACCCAGCCAAATCAGTGCTGTCACGACCGCAAACTTGTTGTGTTGCGGCAGGCAATCGAGGGCAAACATGCGTGGATGAGCGCCATCCGTCGAGATCAAAGTCTGGACCGTGCTCAGGCGCCGATCGTTGGCTGGGACCAAAAGTTTTCTTTGGTAAAGATCAGTCCACTTGCCAATTGGACCAAGCAAGACGTGTGGCAAATGATCACACAACACGATGTCCCTTACAACGTGCTGCACGATCAGGGATACACCAGCGTTGGTTGCTGGCCTTGCACACGTGCTGTGTTATTTGGCGAAGATGAACGTGGCGGACGTTGGAGTGGAACGGCCAAGACCGAGTGCGGTTTGCATTCGCTGGGCGACAATGATGCGGTGAGCGACTGAATTGTTGTCATACGTGTTGTTGTCATTGGGTGTTTGTCATAGGTAACCGTATGGCGCTGAACGTTTCGGCAAAAGTAAACTATGCGTGCTTGGCTATGTTGGAATTAGCCAATCAGCATGCCGATGGCAAACCGGTGCAGATTCGTCGACTTGCCGAAGCGCACCGCATACCGGCCCAATTCCTCGTGCAGATTCTGTTGCAACTAAAGGCTGCGGGCCTAGTATGTAGCACGCGTGGCGCGTGCGGTGGTTATCGGCTGTCCCAGTCGCCAGACAGCATTAGCATAGGCGATATCGTGCGCGCCATCGAAGGCGCGTCAAATGACGAATCGTTCGACGACATAGCCGGCAATCCCACTTCTGCCGCATTGCAGCAACTGTTTCGGCAGCTCGATCACGTGGTTTGGGAAGCGTTTGATACGACGTGCTTGCAAGATTTGGTCGAGCGAGTGTCCGGTCGCAGTGAGCCGATGTATTACATCTAGCAACGGTTATTTGGCATAGCTCGGAGGTTCGGCGTCCTCGCCCTTAAACCGTGTTGCCGTCGGCTTTTTTGCCTGTTCCTGCAGCCACAACAGATCGGGATGCTCCGGCTCCAACTCCAGACCTTTGGCAATATCCGCGCTGGCGGACGCGACTTCATCCAACTCCAGATACAGCTTGGCCCGTTGGAGGTAGGCGTATGGGTCGGTTTCAAGCTCGAGCGACTTCGAGAGCAACTCGATCGCCCGATCGTTGTCGCCTGTTTTGATCGCGTCCAGGGCGTCGTTGAGATACACACCCGCCTCGCTAATCTCGTTCCCCTGCCGGCATCCAGAGACGCCGAGCAACGCGGCAACCGACAACCACGCCATAGGCCGCAACAACCAAAACTTACAATGCATTGGATCGAATCCTAATCACTACCGTCGTGGTGTGCCGTCTTTGTTTAACTCTTGACTGGCGCGGGTTCCATATGCCGCTAGAACGTCCTTGTCCGTGCCATCTTCCAAGAACTTCACACTTCCATCGCAAAGGCATATGTTGATACCACCCGCATGGGCGCTACTGAAAGATAGCTGCAGCGCCTGGCAGTCTGGGCTAGACGGTGAACTACAAGGATTCTCGTTATTGAAACGCGTCTGCATGTTGATCGGAACACCGAAAGAGCCGAGGGCCTCGGACATGTCGGTGCCCGCCCAGTTGTCGATATCATCGCTACCGATGTACCAATGGTCTTTTTTGCTCCCTTTCCTGCTTTCCTTCTTCCGAGCGTCGCGGATTTGCGCTTCGACATCGTGTAGCGCTTCAGCCACTAAGACAGTCCTCGATACCCCATCCGTGACTTTGACATCCGTAATGCGTTTCTTGCGGATAACTGTCCCGCTTCGCTCAACGTCATCACTGTCGACCGCGAACATTACACCATCCAAGAACCGCATCGGACCCCTTGAAGGCTTGTTTTGGTCATCCGTTATCCCCGATGCACACGCCAAGTACGAGCCAGGAACTCGATCGCGAACATGCCAAGGC
>CBDUAB010000905.1:0-2694 GCA_965365045.1 uncultured Planctomycetales bacterium | reverse complement strand
TCAGAATGTCGTCTGTATACCGGCCTTTTAGCGTCCGAAAACCGGAATTCTGTTCAGTTGGTCTAACCCCGTGGATGTTCTGACTAAGTCGTCCCGAAATACGTTCGGTTTACACCGAACTCGCGTCGAAAGCTGACGATGCGTGTGTTGGGCCAGGCGGATACCACTCGGCGGTGTCCTTTGCGTTGGCAACGCGGAATATCGGAACGATCTGTTCTGCCATGCTTACTCCTGATAGGAACGAAACGCCGGTGTGCGGTAGTGGAAGTTGCTGACAGCGGGCGGAGATTACTCTGCCATCCCCAGTAGCTTTTCGATCGCAACTCGCAGTTTGTTACCGTCCAACGTTCTGTCGTCATTTCCAAGCTGATGCATCCAGTTGGCCGGTGTCGTCGGCTGATCACCCCATTCCGATTTCGAGTCAAACACGAAATAGACATCCCACGCCAGTTCTCGCCCACGAGGCAGAGTCACAGCCTTTCCTAGCGCAAACCCTAGACTTTTGTCCGGGTCCCAAAAATGATGCGCGCGTTCGTCCGTGACATTCGCAATTGCTTGGACCGCCGCTTGACGGTCGTCCTCGCGTAAGACCGGCGTCCAAACAACGAACACCGTTATTCTTTCATCCTTCAAAGCTTCGAGAACCTCTTTCTGTACCACACGGGCACCGTTTTGGCATGGATCTCACGTTGGAGAGAGAACAAGGACTAGCCTCACATTTCCGCTGGCACGGTTGAACGCGTGTTTGAGCTGATGTTCGCCATCCGACAAGCTGATCAGCTTGCCGCTCGTCAGATTCGTGGCGACTTCTCCAAGCAGATGGTCCAACGCCAGGGCGAAAGCGTCCGGTCCTTGGAAATCTCGAAATCGACGAAGCTCTTCGCCTGCGGGCGAAAGCAGGCGGATGTCGGGAAGGCCCACCGCACCGTATTTGTTCGCAAGTGCCGGGTGTTCGTCCGTATCGACCTTAATCAGAACAAACTGCTCCAGAAGACGAGCGACCTTTTCGTTGGGGAACGTTTCTCGAAGCATCCGTTGGCATGGCGCACACCACGAGGCAGTAAAGTCTAGGACGATGGGCTTGTTTTCGCTGCGGGCTTTTGCCAACGCCTCGCGAAAGAACGCCGGCGCTTCGACAGCTTGAGCCGTGGCCTCAACTCGAGCCGTAAATCCTTCCTGCTTGATTGTCGCAACCAAGTCGGATTCGGTGGCCCGCGACGCGTCATAGTTGACGACGAACTCATCTCGTTCGAGGTCCATGCGGATCTCTCGAACAGCCTCAAGCCCTTCCAGGGCTTGTTTGACCCCATTCGGTCACGACATTCACGTGCCACCGCTCTTGCTCTTTTTGAAGCCGTCGATGTGCAGTGTGACCAACTTCCAATCCGGCTTGGTGGCCGCGACTTTCTCCGCGTGCTCGACTGTCAGAGCTGTGGGCTTATTGCAACCGAGCAGGGCCACTAACAAGATGGCAACCGTCAAGATACTTGGTCTCATTTGTATTCGTTCCGTACTTGGCTTTTTGCCGGACTCAGCTAATCGGTTGACCTAGGCCCGCGGCTCGCAGTGTCGCTTCGTCCGGTCCACGTCCGGAGCAACAATCGGCAAGTTTACCGTCAATTACCACGGCAGGAACAGACTTGATGCCCAAGCCCTTTGCGCGACGGGCGACGTTCGGATCGTTCATGTCCAACACGGACACGTCGCAAGATGGGCACGCGATGTCCTTGACCATGGTGATCGCGTCGTCGCACGCGGGACATCCCGCACTGAAAACCTCGACTGTGCGTTTCGTAGCCATCGTTCATTTCTCCTGTAGGGCCGAATCGAACATCAATGGTTAGTAGAGTCGTCTTGCGGCATCGCGATTCGAACCGGCTCGCTCTTCACCGACTTGATCGGCCAGGAGTTCCAGACGGACGCAACGATCAACAGGCCGATGCCACCATACGTTCCCAGATCGATTTCCAACACGAACTCTCCAACTACAAGGATTCTACACCCCGTACCATACTACGGAGTCAAGGGATCATCCGTCGAGCGTATTTGAGGAATTCGAAAGCTTCAACGATGGAGTCGCCGGCGATGGATACGACATTCTCGGAGGCGATGCTGTGGGCCGAAGCACTTGGATGCGGAGCAAGTGTGGAGCAAAATGACATTTGGCGACCAGGTGTCTGATTTTGTTGTCCGCCGGTCTGACGATACCTATTCTTCTTATTGAAATTGAAAAGGCCAGGGACGCCATTTTCAATCGCGTCAATTGTGAGAAATCGCGAGCTCTTCAGCATGCTATCCAGCAAGTAGAAGATTGGCAACGGTTCATTCGGGACAACGTCGGCTATGTTCGTGATGTATTAGACCTTCGTGGAGTATCTGAGCCACAGGGAATGGTTATTATTGGAAGGGCTTCATCAATCGTAAAAAGAAAGGCTAAGGAGCGATGGCAAACGCTTAAGAGCAAGGCTGACCCGCTGGTATTCAACTACGACGAGATTTGCGGACGGGTAAGAACGCTATCCGAATATGCGTCTCTGCCGGCTACACTGTCAATTTCACAGGCCGCCGGTGCGCTGAAAGCTAATTCCAGTCGCTGAGTCCATGAGACGTTTCAGGCAATCCAATCGTTTCGTTGGCAGGAAGGATACGGCGCATTCACCGTAAGTAAGTAAGTCCAACGAACAAGCCGTCATG
>CBDUAB010000904.1:0-2700 GCA_965365045.1 uncultured Planctomycetales bacterium | reverse complement strand
AACAGGCCTGGACGTCAACAACCGCCGTTTCAGCTACGCCGCGTCGTGGGAGGACTTTGACACCGACGGCGACATGGACCTTTACGTTGCCAATGACTTTGGCCGCAACAATCTATATCGCAATCAGTTGGCGGAAACCGGAAAGGCGCATTTTGAAGACGTAGCCGAACAACTGGGCGTCGAAGATATCTCAGCCGGCATGTCGGTCACCTGGGGTGATTACAACAACGACGGACTGTCCGACATTTACGTCAGCAACATGTTCTCGTCGGCGGGAAACCGCATCGCTTATCAACGGAAGTTTCGTCCAAATACGAGCAAATCATTGGGTTCGTTCCAACGGCACGCACGAGGAAACACACTCTTTGAAAACAATGGTGAAGGGGGCTTCCGTGATGTCAGTGCCGACACCGGTGTGACGATGGGGCGTTGGGCTTGGGGCTCCAAATTCGCCGATTTGAACAACGATGGTCTCTTGGATCTGTACGTGACCAACGGCTTTATCACGACCGAAGATTCCGGCGATTTGTGAAGCTTTTATTGGCGGCAGGTCGTGTCGCAATCTCCGGAGGCCGAAGCCGACAAAACATCTCAAGATCTATTGGGTAAGTATCGCAATGCGTGGTCAGCGCTCAATCAGTTGATTGGCATGGGCAGATCGTTTAGTGGTCACGAACGGAATTGCTGTTTCCTCAACAACACGTCGGGCCGGTTCGCGGACGTTTCAGCGGCTGTGGGTCTAGATCTGATTGACGATGGCCGCGCCGTCGCCTTGGCGGACTGGGATGCGGATGGTGACTTGGACCTCTGGTTGGCAAATCGAACCGCACCGCGAGTTCGGCTGATGCGGAATGATTCCGAAAATGGCCATCATTGGTTGGCCATCCGACTGCGGGGAAGCAAATCGAACCGCGATGCGATCGGCGCCCGAGTTGAAATGGTGCTCGATGACTCGACGAGATTGATCAGAACCCTTCATGCCGGAGACGGCTACCTTGCCCAATCGACCAAGTGGCTCCACTTTGGACTTGGCGACGGCAAAAGTGTGCGCGAGTTAACCGTCGCCTGGCCAGGTGGTGAGCGAGAATCGATAGGCCGTATCGATGTGGTAGATCGCCTAATAATGATTGTCGAGGGAGACGGTCTGGCGCGTCCCTGGTCACCGCCGGCAGATGCGCAACGCCTTGTGTCCGCACCAATAGAAATGCCAACCGTCGGGAGTGCTTCACGCACATGGATTGTCGGACGCGTTCCGCTGCCAACCGCACCATATCAGCGGGATGGCGAAGGAACGAGATTCCTGGATGACTTCCGCGGCCAACCTTTGCTGGTGAATCTCTGGTCCGCGACTTGCACATCGTGCGTGCATGAACTGACACAATGGACTGAACATGCAGACCGTGTCCGATCAACGGGGTTAGAAATCCTGGCACTGTGTGTCGACGAGGACACCGCATCAAGCAAACAGTTGCTCAAACAACTGTCCTTTCCGTTCCCGACAGGCCAGGCCAGTTCCGAGTTGATTCAAGCCATGGAAGTAGTCCAGCGTACGTTTCTGGAAAAACAATCGCCTCTACCGGTACCCAGTAGTTTTTTGTTGGATCGTTTTGGTGGCGTTGCCGCGATCTACAAGGGCCCCGTCGAGCTTGAGACCATAACGAAGGACATGGCGTTGGTGTCAAAATCACGAACAGAACAACGCGACGCTGCCGTACCATTCCACGGACGCTGGGCGTCGCAAGTTTTCCGATCCGACCCACGCCCAATCATCCGAACGCTTGACTTGGCCGACGACGTACAGGCGGCGAACGCTTACACAGTACGTTATATAGAATACGCAACATCCGCGCCACGAGTGACGGGTGACTTATCGCCGGCGGCGGGTTACAAGCTGCTGGGAGACCGCAAGCTGTCCCAAGGTGATCGCACCGCGGCAATAGAAGCGTTTGGGCACGTGCGCGAGTTGGCAAGTACTGACGTGTCGCTGCAAAAACCGATCGCCGAAAACCTGTTGCGAAACGGCCTCGTGCGTGAGTCTCTCGATCATTTCAAACTCGTTCTTGAATCGGACCCCGCGGATTCGATTACGCTGTATAACACGGGTCTCGCCGAGATGGGCTTGCGTGAATTCAATGACGCCGTACAACATTTTCGCGCGGCACTGCGTATTCGTGAAGACGACGCGGACACCCACTTTCACTTGGCAAACGGCTTGCAAGCAACGGGTAGCATTGTCGAGGCCATTGACCATCTGCGACGCGCGATGGAAATCGAACCAGATTCCCCGTACGCCGCGAACAACTTGGCCTGGATCTTGGCGACACATCCCGACGGAGAATTTCGAAACGGAAATGAAGCCGTTGCCTTGGCGCGGAGGATTTGTGAGAAGTCAAAGTTTTCCAATGCGTCGACCGTTGCTACGTTGGCCGCTGCTTTAGCCGAATCAGAGCAGTTCGAGGTCGCGGTGAAAATGAACCAACGGGCCACCGATTTGGTTCGACAGCAGAATAACAAAAGCTTGCTCGAAAAGCTGCTGAAAAGGCAGAAACTATATGAATCAAATCGCGCGTTTCGTGACACGACAGGTTTTTGATGCCGCCGTGCCCCACGGAGAGGCTGTGAAAAAATGTGGCCACATGGGCTTACCCAGCAATTAGTCTCGCTGAGTTGGTGAGAGTCGTCCAAAGTAGTCATCAAGCT
>CBDUAB010000903.1:0-2707 GCA_965365045.1 uncultured Planctomycetales bacterium | reverse complement strand
ACATCCCGTTTTCGCATCGTTGCGAGATTGCATCATAGCCTGAATTGTGCGATTTCGAATGGTGCTGGATAGCCGAATTCTCACCAATCCAGCCACGGCTTCTATCCAGGTGGCGGGCGCAGGAACTCACTTTGCAAAGATGCACGGTAGCCCGTCGCGCAAGTTTTGAAGTTGCACACTTCTGGATCAATCGTCCCCGGGACGCTGGAAACGTGCAACTTCAAAGCTTGCGCGTCGGGCTATTGAGGAGGGTTACCTAACCTCAAGGTGACACGTTCCGGGACCGTGGCTCAGGCGGGTCGCCTATGAAGAACACGCTTGCAATACCTCACGACAGCACGCCAGGTAGCTGTTCGGTGCTATCAGCAAAACGTTCCGCGTCACAACCAAAGGCGTCGAGCAATGCGAGATACAGATTCGCTAGTGGCGTGTCCTTGTCGTAAGCGAGGTGCTGGCCGGACGCCAGTCGACCGCCAGCTCGGCCGCCGACGACGATTGGTAAATTGTGTGGACTATGGCTGTTGCCGTCTCGTAGGCCCGACCCGAAGAGGATCATCGAATTATCGAGGACGGTCCCACTCTCTTCTTCCATCTTGCTGAGCTTCTGTAGCAAGTACGCATACTGTTCGATGTGCCAGCGATTGATCAATTGGTACTGACGCAGTTTGTCTTCCTTTCGCTGATGATGTGACGTGTCATGGTGCGAGCCGGTGACGCCATCCAAGAACGAGAAGTTCTTACCGCTCACCGCGTTGCCAAACATGAATGTACAAACACGCGTCGTGTCAGTTTGAAAAGCCAAAGCCATCATGTCCAACATCAAGCGGACATGTTCCGCGTGCTCGTTCGGAATCTTCTCGGGTGGTTGCGCGTTGACATCCAAGGGCACGCGTGGCTGCCACACGTTGTTCGCGGACCCTTGTGATTTGTTCAAGCGTTGCTCTAGTGACCTGACAGACTCAAGATATTCGTCGATACGCTGTCGGTCCGCCGCGCCCAATCGTTGACGTAGTTCTTTTGCGTCCGCTAACACACGGTCCAACAACATAGCATCGCGGTGAGCAGAATCGCTGGGCTGACTCGCGCGAAACAATCTTTCAAAAACCTGCCGCGGATTGATTTCACGTGCGAGCGGACTCTTCGGGCCGCTCCAGGCGATATGTGAACCATACACACGCGTATAGCCCACATTCGTGTCGACGCCGATACTGACCGGATCGATCCCCAACTCAAGAGACGGCAGCGGTGTTTTCGACGCGGTTGCGGAAGCCGCGACTTGGTCCATCGACAAACCATTGCAATTCAGATCGATACCTAATGACTTGTTGATCGTCGTGCAGGTCAAGAAGCCCGAAGTCTTGACATAATGTCCGTCGCCAAAATCGCTTGCCTGATTCCAAAGATTGGTAAGCACGAGGATCTCGTCTTTCAGATCGGCAAGCGGTTCGAGTGTCGGCGAGAGCGTGAACTCCTTGCCTTCTCCCGTCGGCGTCCACATGTCCGAACGGACACCATTGGGCATGAACAACACGGCCAACCGAGTTGAACGGTCCGTCGCCTCCGTTGTTGCCAACGCTCGCGCAGGCATCATCGCTTCGAGCCAAGGCAACGCCAGCGCCGCACCGGCGCCGCGAAGCAACGTTCGGCGCGAAATGGGAAAGCCGTTACTACTGAGTTTGTTCGACATGGGTCTTCTCTTGTTCATCGCTTGAAAGAGACGCCTCGATTGTGACAGAGAGCTCCGGATTTGTGCCCTGCTTGTATCGGAACGGCACGCTTCGCACGATCCCTAGGATCAATGTATGTGAGGAGTAGTCATTCTCTGTAAGTTGATCGACAATCCGGTCGACCGAGCAATAGTCCTCTTTTGTAAGCCCGCGACCTAAGGCATATCCTAGCATTTTGGCCGTTAGATTACGGACGATTTGCTGTTTTCGTTCCAATAACAGTGCCTTAAGCTGCTCGGGGCCCTCAAAAACAGTGCCGTCCGGCAGCTCCCCGCGACTATCGATGGGCCGGCCATCGATTTCCGTTCGCCAGCGACCGAGGACATCATAGTTCTCCAGCCCAAAACCCAAGGGATCGATTCGGTCGTGGCAGGATGCACATGTCGGATTTTGCCGATGCGCTTCTAGTCGCTCACGTAGCGAAACTGGTTCCCCAGTATCCGAATCCTCATCCAATTCGGGCACGTCCGGCGGAGGAGGTGGCGGCGGCGTGCCGAGCAGAGTCTCCAAGATCCATTTGCCGCGCAGCACCGGACTCGTGCGGTGAGGGTAGGACGACACCGCCAAAACCGCGCTCATCCCAAGCAATCCTCCGCGATGGCTGTCTGGCGTCAGCTCGACTCGCTTTGGCTGTTCCCGAAATTCACCTTGAATACGATAGTGTCGCGCGAGCCGTCTGTTCACATAGGTGAAGTCGGAGTCAATTAAGTTTAGGAGCGATCGGTTCTGGGTAAGTATTTCTTCAAAGAAGAACACTGGCTCGTACTTCATGCCCCCTTCCAATTCTGAGTCATAGCGGAGGGAAATCGACGGGTCGGGTTTGAACTCACGACCAAGTGCGCGAGTGCCGAGCCATTGCTCCGTGAAACTACCCGCGAAGTCACGCACTTTGCTGCTGCCTCGTCGTCGCCGCCGACGCCCTCGTTGCGGGTTTTCACCTCCACCCAGCATGCGCACAACTTCCTCTTGCAGCACTCCCT
>CBDUAB010000902.1:0-2717 GCA_965365045.1 uncultured Planctomycetales bacterium | reverse complement strand
GCTCAATGGTCAATAAAACAAGCCACGGCCCTATTGAAGGTGGAGAAAATGTCTGCTAGATTTCGTCCGAATTCATCATCTGCGATTTCATCGCGGCAAGTCCAAAATCATCCCTGGGCTTGCCCTTTTTCGTGCGATTCGCACCGATTCGTCGTGCCCGTGGATGCTGTAGTGCGTGATGTTGTAAGACCGTGAAACAGCCTAAACAACCTGGGCGTTTCGGTGAGGCCGCCCAGAACTGGAGTGGGTCAGGTGCGTAGTGACCCCGGCCCGGACTACTACCGCAAAGTTGAATCCGGCGATGTAAGAGGACTGGCAATCTGTGCGCGTGCACCGTTTAGTTCGCCTTCGAATGCGGTCCAGACATAGGTTGACTCGCGAAGGCCGGCAAGATATTGCGAGACACCCTCATTGAAGCGTTTACGTTGGATCGATTCACGAATCTTGTCTTGTACGTCGATAAACGGCACTTTCCCGGCTGGCTCACGTTTCACCACGCGTACGATGTGGAATCCATCATCATCTTCGAAAATTCGACTCCAGCGCCCGGTTGGCATCGTAAAGAGGGCCTGATCCAACGCATCGGAAACCAAACTGCCCTTAGTGGTCCAATCATGGACACCGCCATCTTTGGCACGAGGGCCCTGAGAGCTACGACGCGCGACCGCTTGCGACGGAGCGCCGCGGAGAATTTCGTTGCCCATTCCAGCAAGCGTTGTCCAAGCGGCCTGTCGAGGGGAGATGATTTTGCCAGTCTGCGGGTCACGCGACGTATCGAATTTATCAAATCGCGTCATGAGATGTTCCCATTGCGCCCGGGCCTGAACCTCGTAGTCACTACGATGCTCGTAATAATGCTGCAGCATTTGGTCATGCGTGACTTCCTTGTCCAGATCAACGCCGCGCCGCACCATTTGACCGGCGATGCTTTTTTCCATAAACAAGCGACGCTGCTTGTCTAGTGACGACCCAAGTTCGCGAAGTTTGGCATCAAGTTCGCCACTCGACTTGACCTCGGCCTTTTCAATCAGTTTTGGGAGTTCGGTTTCGGCAAACAATTTAAAAACTCGTTCTTCGAGTTCTGGTAGCTTGTCGGCCGGGATGGTGCGAAGAAAATCGAGGAACACGAGCTTGTTGTCGATTAAGCTCGGCAGCGCTTGCTGCACGAGAAGCTGCCGTTGGCGGTCAAGCTCTTCTTGGGGCGCTTTCCCCTCGTACTGCTTGAGAAGTTCGTTGACTTGTCCAAGGACATCGCCAGCGAGAATGGACTGATTACCAACAAGCGCCAGCACGCGTGTCGCCTCGACGAGATTTCCATGGCGACCGTCTTTCGTGACTGGCGGCGGCTTGTTTTCAATTGAAGCCACCTTTTCGTTTGTCTTGGGCGTCGCCGCCGTCGTGGGCGTTACCGCAGCCGGTATCTTGGGTGTATCCGCCGCCGCCGAATTGATTTGGAAATTCGTTGTTGATGGGACTGCTACATTTTGAGGATTTGGAGTGTGAATCGACTTCAAAGCTTCCACAAGTGGCAGTGTCGGATTTGGTAACCGTTCGTCGGATAATGAGTAATCGGGCGCGGCGGAGCTAATACTGTTACTGATGTCGCCTTCACCACCGCCCCAAGCGGATGCCCGTTCTTGATCAGTCTTACTGAGTTTTCGTGGATCTGACGGGATTTCTGGTGACGCAGCGATTTTGTTTGTGAAGCGATCTTCAGAATCGGGTGAGTGTTTATTCGCTTCTTGCGATTGAAGTTTGGTGTCCTTCGCTAAGGTGGGCGATGATGTTGATTTCGGCGAACCGAATTGTGGTACGGTCACGGGAACGGACGTTGTCTGTTGCGATGGCACGTCGTTCAGCGGTGGACGACTAACTTGCGGAATGTTATTGGTGAGTTCCGGTGCGAATTGAGGTGCCTGGACACTAGGGAAGTTTGGTGGTTGAGCATTCCGCACTGTGGCGTCAATGGTCAGGGGATCCTGTGTGGAAGGCAGACTGTATTGGGGTGGTGTGCCTTCATCTACGCTCGACCAGATCGGCACGTTTGGAACATTGGACTGGTTGTCATTCGGCGCTGGTCCAACCGGAACTTCGACGCTAGGGCCAAATACGCTCGAAGCAGCGGCCTTTGGAATTCCAACGACTGCCCGCTGCGGCGTGTCTTTGAAATCAGCGAGCGGCAGTTTGGTCTGAGGAATTTGGGGCAATTCTAGATCCGGAAGGTGAGGTCGCGGTGAGCCGCCAGGCAGCGGAATTCCGCTGCTGCTTCCATTTGTGAATTGTGGCACGACGGCGTTTTCTTGCTTAGGCGTGGCCAATTTTGGCAGACGCAATCCTTTGCCGAGTGACGGCAGCTTGAGCTTGGTCAGCGGACGTTTTTCAGCTCCGGGGTCTTTGGCAGCGACGTCGTTCGTCTCGGTAGCGGTGTGTGGGGGATTGCCGAATTTGACGACCGAGTCAACGGGCAGGGGCCAAGGATAAGGCTGAGTCGAATTGGTTTGTGTGCTAAGGGACTTTTGTGGAGAGATCGCCTGTGCAAGTTGCCATTGGGCATTGGCGCCGGTGTCAATGAAAGGATCGATGCTGGTTTTTGTTTCTTCGAACAGGCGGAACGGTAGCTTGGCTGCAAATACCGGCGTGCCTGACGACAACGTTGCTGCGTCGTTTGGCCAATCGATTGGCACTGGCTGCTGCCATCGACGCGTGACGGGCGACAC
>CBDUAB010000901.1:0-2718 GCA_965365045.1 uncultured Planctomycetales bacterium | reverse complement strand
GGCGTACCGTTGGTGGAGTTGCGCACGGTCAATGACCTTCGTTTTTTTACCGATTCCAGTGGCGTTGTGGCCTTTCAAGAAACTGGTCTGATGAACAAGACCGTTTTCTTTCACGTCAGCAGTCACGGCTACGAGTTTCGCAAAGACAGTTTTGGGTATCGTGGCCAGAAACTAAAGGTCGTGGCTGGTGAACAAGCGACGTTATCCGTCAATCGCATCAACATTGCCGAGCGACTGTACCGAGTTACGGGCGGCGGCATTTATCGTGACAGCGTGTTGGTAGGGGAATCCAGTCCGATCCAACAACCTGTTTTGAACGGATTGGTACTCGGGTCTGACAGCGTTGTGAACACGGTCTATCGGGGCAAAATCTTTTGGTTCTGGGGCGACACGAATCGCCCGTCCTATCCCCTGGGCAATTTTCACGTTCCAGGGGCCACTTCGGAGCTGCCGGCCGACGGGGGCCTTGATCCCGAAATTGGTGTCGATTTGCATTACTTCGTCGACAAAGATGGCTTCGCCAAGCCAACAGCAAAGTTGCCAGGCGACGGGCCGACCTGGATCGACGCTTTGGTGACATCGACGGACGCGTCGGGCCGTGAGCGGCTGTTTGCGAAATACGTGAAAATCAAACCGCCGCTGCAAGTCTATCAGCGTGGCTTGGTTGAGTTCAATGACCAGACAAAACAATTCGAGACCGTGGCACAGTTCGATATGAATGCTCCCGTGGTCCCGTCCGGCCATCCATTCAAACATGTCGTGGACAATGTCAAATACGTCTATTTTCCGCAGCCGTATCCGGTGGTCAGAGTTCGGGCTCGCGCCGGTGACCTGCAGGATCTGTCCAGCTACGAAACCTACAGTTGTTTCAAGAAGGGCAGTAGCGCTGACGCCGTCGAATTGGATCGCGATGGCGACGGAAAACTGCGATTCGAGTGGAAAACGGATACGCCTCCGTTCACACAAAAACTTCAAACCAAACTAGTTGCTGAAGGACTCATGAACGAGGATGAACGACTATTCCGGCTCGAGGACGTAGAGACAAAAAAGCCTGTTTCCGTGCATAGGTCGTCCGTCTATTGGAATGCCTATCGTAAGCGGTGGGTGATGATTGCCGTGGAAGCGGGCGGCACGTCGTTTCTTGGTGAGGTCTGGTACACCGAAGCGCCCGAACCAGAAGGCCCCTGGTTGTATGGTCGCAAAATTGTGACACACGACAAATACAGTTTCTACAATCCCAAGCAACATCCCATGTTCGACAAAGAGGACGGCAGAATTATTTTCTTCGAAGGAACTTACGCCAACACGTTTTCTGGAAATCCGGACCGCACGCCGTTGTACAACTACAATCAGGTCCTCTACAAACTGGATTTGGCCGATCCCCGTCTGCGGCTGCCACCGCACGATCAGTGATTTTGTGTATAATCGTCCGATGGAACGTTCGTCAATGTTGTACGATGTTGAATCAGGTACGAGACCCGTTCGCGTAGGCGTCGGGCAACCCGGGCCCCCATTCGATCTTAGCTGCGTTAGCGCAACGCGGCCGACTCCTCGACCAATTGTGTTGGATGACTACGCCGGTCGCTGGCTGATTCTGATCTTTTATCCAAGGGACTTCTCATTTGTTTGTCCTACCGAGCTTACTGCATTCAGCGCACGAGTGGCTGATTTTGGCCGCCGGGACTGCGAGTTGCTGGGGATCAGCGTCGACTCGATCGAACTTCACCAAGAGTGGCTAACGACCGCGGTGGCTGACGGCGGCCTTGGACCGTTGCAATTTCCACTGGCATCGGATCCACATGGCGCGGCTTCGCGGGCATACGGTGTGTGGGTGGCGGAAAAGCAAGTGTCAACGCGGGGCCTGTTTATCATTGATCCGGGCGGAGTGCTGCAATACGCGGTCGTCCACAACCTCAGCGTCGGAAGAAGCGCCGACGAGGTGTTGCGAGTGCTCGACGCACTGAGAAACGGCGGCTTGTGTCCGGCGAGTTGGACTTTGGCCGATGGCACGATTGACGCGGAATCGGCACTCAAGTCAGGTCGCATTCTGGGTCATTACCGCATCCGTGAGCAACTCGGCGACGGCACCTTCGGTACGGTTTTCGCCGCCTGGGATTTGCGTTTGGAGCGCATGGTCGCGTTGAAAATTCTCAAGCGGAATGTGATCGAGTCACGCGATGCGCTTTTAAAAGAAGCACGCGCCGCCGCGAAGCTGAATCACGCCAACGTTTGCACGGTCTTCGCGATTGATGAGGAAGATGGGCTGCCGGTAATTGTCATGGAGCATCTCGACGGTCGGCCGCTCAGCGAACTCACGGAGGGAGGTGTCGCGCCAGTCGAGGCCGAAAAGATCACACTTCAGATTGCGTCCGGCCTCGCGGCGGCCCACGAAGAGAACATTGTTCATGGCGACCTTAAACCGGCCAACATCATGGTCACCGAACAAGGTATGCCAAAAATCCTCGACTTTGGACTCGCCAGGTCGCAGCGCACCACGACGTCTTCGGACGATATTGGGAAGGACGCCGCTGTACCGGACGCGATGTTAGCAGCCTCCGACGACCTCGCCGGCACCGTTGATCACGTTCCGTCGCCTGCGAATCAAGCCGAGACGAGGTCCGCGAGTGCGGACGGCATCCACGGAACGCCGGCCTATATGTCTCCTGAACAAGCCGCGGGTCGCTCGAGTACAGTTGCCACCGATGTTTTCGCTCTGGG
>CBDUAB010000900.1:0-2722 GCA_965365045.1 uncultured Planctomycetales bacterium | reverse complement strand
ATGGGATGTTGAGCAGACCTTCGAAACCATCGCCCCCTATACCCTCGAAGAAGCCTACGAGGTCGATCACGCGATTCGCACCGGCGACATGGCGTCGTTGTGTGACGAGTTGGGAGACCTCTTGCTTCAAGTCGTCTTCCACGCGCAGATGGCAGACGAGGCGGGCCTCTTCAAATTCGCCGATGTCGCCACGGCGATTTGCGACAAGTTGGTGAGGCGCCATCCGCACGTATTCGTTTCCGATGAGGGGGACGCACTCCAAAAGGCTGTGGAGGAGGCGCTACAGCGCTCTCGGGTCGTCCTCACGACTGGAGGACTTGGTCCCACACTGGATGACAAGACAAGAGATATTCTTAGCGAGGTCTTCGATTGTGACTTTCGCTACGACGAATTTATTGGCGAGAGACTCCTACAACGCTTCGGCAAGGACCTCTCCTCCCTCCGCGATCAGGCGACCATCCCATCGAAACGTAGCAAAAAGCCTAGTCGAACAAGTGACGGTACAGCTGGCGAAACGTGAATTCTGCGAACCTATACTCAACAGCACGAACGCAACGTAAGACAACGCTCCAAGACACCTGTCAATGCATTGACAGGGTTATCGGAAAAGTGACACATGAATCAAAACAGCGAATTCAATAAGCAGATTACGCGACGAACACTGTTCGGATCCAGCGCTCGTGGTTTAGGCCGTATTGCCTTAGCGTCGCTGATGTATCCTGAGCTATGTGGTGCGGCGAACGCGGCGTCTGGACTTGGCAAACAGACACGCGGTTTGCCCGGCTTTCCACACTTTGCCGCCACTGCAAAACGGGTGATCTATCTGTTTCAATCCGGAGGCCCCTCCCACGTCGATTTGTTGGATTTCAAACAAACCGTGCTCGACCAACACGGCAAAGAACTGCCGGCATCCGTGCGTGGCAATCAACGCGTCACGGGTATGACGGCCAATCAAGCGAGTTTTCCCGTCGTCGCGCCACTGGCAGGCATGGCACGCTGTGGCGATCACGGTACGTGGATCAGCGATTTGCTGCCGTACACGCAACAGATTGCCGACGAGATCACGATCATTCGTTCGATGAATACCGAAGCCATTAATCACGATCCGGCCATTACGTTCATCAATACGGGTTCTCAACAAATCGGTCATGCCAGCATGGGCGCCTGGTTAAGCTATGGACTGGGAAGCGACAGTGACGAATTGCCGGCGTATATCGTGTTGTTGTCGCAGGGTACGGGAAAGAATCCTGGTCAGCCGCTATTTTCCCGTTTGTGGGGAAGTGGCTATCTGCCTTCGAGCCATCAGGGTGTCAAGCTGCGGCCCGGTGCCAACCCTGTGCTTTATCTGGCCAATCCGCCCGGTGTAACGGACGCCAGGCGGCGGGCAATGTTGGACGATCTCGCGGGTTTGAATAATCTGCACCTTGAACAAAGCGGCGATCCGGAAATCCAAGCACGCATTGCGGCGTACGAAATGGCGTACCGGATGCAGGCGTCCGTGCCGAAGTTGATGAATCTCTCGGACGAGCCAGCATCGACGTTTGAACTCTATGGTCCAGAATCACGCAAGCCGGGTAGCTTTGCCGCCAACTGTCTGCTCGCAAGACGCCTTACCGAACGGGGAGTCCGTTTTGTACAGCTATTTCATCGCGGTTGGGACCAACACATAGCGATTAAGCGACAATTACCGCAACAATGCCGTGACGTGGATCGAGCCTCGGCCGGATTGATCAAGGACCTCAAAGAACGTGGCATGCTCGACGATACGCTTGTGATCTGGGGCGGCGAGTTTGGACGCACGGTCTACAGTCAAGGGCAGCTTGGCAACCCCAGCGCCGGACGGGACCATCACGGACGGTGTTTTTCCATCTGGATGGCGGGCGGTGGAATCAAACCAGGTTATGACCACGGCCAAACGGATGACTATTGTTACAACATCGCGGAGGACCCAATGCACATTCGCGATTTGAATGCCACCATTTTGCATTGCTTGGGCATCGACCACAGTCGTTTTACATTCAAGTTCCAAGGCCTTGATCAGCGGTTGACCGGCGTCGAAGAAGCTCACGTCGTGCGCGACATCCTAATTTGAAAAAATGCCCATACGGCTACTGCTCTTTTTGGAAGTTGGTGGCTCCACTGTTATCAATGCCGGGCCGCGGGGCATGTCTTGGGAGTTGTAGGACCGTAGCACAGGCGGCTCGGCTGTGACGGTTAGTCGTAGGCCGGAACAAGCGAGCAATCCGCTGTCCATTCTATGTTGGGCTTCACGAGCGCTGTTCCGGCAGAATCGCGAGTTCGGTATCTATTCGCGGCGCATGCCGGAACAGCGGGCGAGGAGAGTCCGTAGAATTAGTGGACCGAACGCGCCCTTGTTCCGGCCTACGCAACCTGCCATGTTTTCAGCGATCCCAATCGGCCAACAGTACATCAACAAGGTCAGTTTCGTAGTCCTTGATTGATCCCGCGTCGTGATCCGAGTCGCCCCCGACGTGTGCCGTGTGATAACGAGCAATCCGTGAGCGGATCGCAAGTCCAATTGCTTCACCAGAATCACGCGTAACAGCAGTTGGTTGCACGTCTCGCGCGGTGTAGATAGATGACATCCGATCGAACGACGCTTCATTTGCGAGCATACCGTATACCGCCGCGTTCACCACAACGGATGCCGCAGCGCGGGCCGCCAGCGGAGCGCGCGGAGCGCGGCCGACCGATGCTGCCG
>CBDUAB010000899.1:0-2722 GCA_965365045.1 uncultured Planctomycetales bacterium | reverse complement strand
TCAAATGTCTTCGCGCAAGCCATAGCGATGATAGCGGACGTTGCGTGGGCTCATCGTGTGCCCCCAAGCGATATCGTCCACATTGACACCCAACGCCGCGGCAATTGCCTTTCTTTCCGCTGGGCCTGGCAACCAGCGCCCCGAGATGATTGCCTTGACGCGTTCTTTATTTAACGCCGTTTTGGCAACGATATCGTCAAGTGAAAAATCCGATTGTTCTAACAAACGATCGACAGTGGTTCGCATTTATCTTTCCGCTAATAGGCACCAACAGCTAATTGACGCATTTTACATTGAATGTGCCGATTCGTTGTGATATGCATGTCGCTTGCCATCCACGTGTGGGGCAGTTAACATGATAGCACTTCCATTTATCTGAAGATTTCCAAAATTTTTACTACTCAATTCTTCTTCGTGCCGAGTTCTATTGGACCGGTTCGACTTAGACTCGACAATAGCTACGTGCTGACAAGACACCATTTGGTTTCGTCGGTTCGTAGTCGATTGGCGGCGTGGAGGCAGTCGATTTTTGTTGATTATCCGTTAAGTTACATCGTTCAGGTAATAATTGGTTTTGACAACGTCGGCATTTCACGCTGGGCTGCGGCCTTCCTTGGAATGCCCGATGGCGGTTCGTCAAATTGATTCATTACTTTAGATGTGACGATCTTGATCCTGAGTGTTGCGTCGCAAGACATCAGTCGGAAGGGTTTAATTCATGGCAACAGTACCCGTTGACACTATCCATACTCCAGTCGCCGAACCGGTCGAACTGAAGTTCCAATACCCTGGCCTACCAACCACGTGTGACGGTGCTGAAGCCGTTGTGTGGGTTGAAATCCATATCTGTCACGGCTGCGGCGCGTTCCCGATCACAAGTTCCACGACGATGGGAAGCGGGTTTAATCAGGCCGTCACGAACGGAGCCAAGAATCTGTGGGGGGATTCGTTGATCTTCATGGAACCCGAAAGCGAGCACTCGTCGGCAACGTTTTGTGAAGGTTTTGCTTTGGCAGGTGGCCGAGTCACGAATTTCACTTCGGGACAGGGCTTGGTACTGATGAAAGAGGTGCTTTACACGATCGCGGGAAAGCGGCTTCCGGTTGTGTTCGACATTGGTTCTCGGGCGCTGACGAGTCAAAGCTTGAACGTTCATGCGGGCCACGACGACGTCATGAGCGTCGCCGATTGCGGATGGGGGATCCTGTTCGGACGAAATGCCCAAGAAGCCGGTGACTTGTGTCTGATTAGTCGGCGCGCGGCGGAGGCCTCGATGACGCCGTTCCTCAATGTACAGGACGGATTTCTCACGACGCATACCGTCGAGTCCGTGCGCCTGCTCGAGCCGGAGATGATGAAGGAGTACATCGGCAATCCGGCGGACAAACTGCACAACCTCATGGATCCGGACAATCCGATAATGACCGGTGTCGTCCAGAATCAGGACTCTTACATGAAAGGCAAGATCGCCCAGCGCTGGTACTACGATCAGGTCGAAGATGCACTCGAAGACGCCTTTGAAGAATTCTATCGTAAGACCGGACGTCGGTATGATTTTGTCGATGCCTACCGTTGCGAAGACGCGGAGTACATCTTGGTCGGAATTGGGTCCTACATGGAAACGGCCCAAACGACGATTGACTATCTTCGCGACGTGAAAGGCATCAAAGCCGGTTGCTTGAACGTTTATTGTTTCCGTCCATTTCCGTCGCGGCACATTGTGGATGCACTGAAACACTGTAAGGCATTCACGGTCATCGAACGCATGGACGACCCGTTGTCCACGACGGGCAATCACTTGACGCGCGAAGTCAAAGCAGCGTTTTGCGACGCGATGACTGGACAGTCCGGCCTCCGGCAGATCGATCGAATCCCGCAGATTTATTCGGGAGCAGCCGGTCTTGGCAGCCGTGACGTACGGCCCGGTGATATCGCGGCGATCTTTGACAACATGATGCGAGGCGACCGCGATTTCTTTGTTGTTGGGGTCGATCACGAGTTGGCACTCGAGCCCTTGGACGACCCCGACTTGCGTCCTCCCGGGGCATTTTCGATGCGCGGCCATTCCGTCGGTGGATTTGGTTCCGTGACGACCAACAAGGTCATTGCGACGATCGGCGGCCAGGTCTTTGGCAAAGACGTCCAGGCGTATCCCAAGTACGGCTCGGAAAAGAAGGGATTGCCAACGACGTATTATTTGACAATCGCCGACTCCCACATTTTTTCACACAGCGAACTCGAGCACGTCGACCTGATCGTGCTCAATGATACGAACGCGCTGTTCAGCGGCAATCCGATCAAAGGCATGGTTGACGGCGGCGCGATCTTTATGCAGAGTCCGTTTGACGATCCGGTTGACGTTTGGGCACGCATTCCGGCGCAGCACAAACGCACCATTCTGCAAAAGGAATTGCGGATCTGTTACATCGACATGGTCAAGATTGCCCGCGAAGTGGCTTCCGTTGCTGACCTTGAAATGCGCATGCAGGGGATCGTGCTTCTCGGTACGTTCCTCAAACTCACTCCGTACGCCGAAAAAAGCGGCATGGATGACGACAAGGTCTATGAAGGCGTGGAAAAGGCGTTGCGTAAGTACTTCGGCAAGCGCGGCGAACAAGTTGTGCAAGACAACCTGGAGTGTGTAAAGCGTGGGTATGGCGAATTGAAAGAAGTACCGCGTGAAGTCATGCAAATGAATGGAAATGGAGCGGCTTAGGGCTGG
>CBDUAB010000898.1:0-2729 GCA_965365045.1 uncultured Planctomycetales bacterium | reverse complement strand
AGTCTAAAAGACAACGGCACTTTAGACGGTTATGTCGCCGGCCGTGCGTTTCCAAAGGAGCCGGACATAAGCGACCCCGATGCGGGGCTGAAACTCGCCTGGAATCGTCAGTACGGTTTCAATGCCGGCGATAGCGAAACGATCTTTCCATTCTGGTGGACGTTCCGCAACATGAAATCGGGAAAGGTTGAGCGGGTGCTCAAGTTTGAGTGGCATTTCATGAACTACTCACATCGAGTGACATTCGACCCGCGACCGCAGTTCGCACAGAACCCCGGCGGGATTTATCGCGGTATATATAGCATTGTCAAAGAACCGTTCGATCTCGCAAATACACAGCTACTTATCTATCGTTACGAAGATGACACCAAGCGCGACGATGCATGGCTTTATCTTGGGTTTCAACGCCGTGTCCGGCGCTTGCCGGCTGGCCAAATTACGGACGCGTTTCTCGGTACCGACCTGATGATTGAGGATTTCGAGGGCTACAATGGCCGCATTTCGGACTATACGTGGGAATACGGCGGCACCCGCGATCTTCTTCTGCCCTTTTATTACCACAACGACATGGAATTGAGCTCAGATCCTGCCAATGACCCGGACGGGTATCGGTTCGTGGACGTACACGGCCGGGGTAACTGTTTTCCGAAGGTCACTTACCAATTGCGCAAGACATATACGTTGATTGGAAAACCCAAGGACAGCAACCATCCAATCAGTAAGCGTATCATCAACCTTGATACGCAAACGGCTACTATGTCAATCCTGACGACCTTCGACCGCAAAGGGGATTTATGGAAGCTGTTTCCGATCGGCAAAGCGCATCCCGATCATCATCTTCCGATTAACAAAGGCAAAGGCGTCGCTCTCGACGATTATGCCGTCGTGGTCGATGTGCAGGCCAATCACTGCACGACATTACAGTTCAAGAGTGTTATCACCGACGACGTCAATCAGCCTAGACTGTTCACGGTGCAGAACATGCGTAAGGTAGGAAAGTGATTTTTCCTACGGCAGTTCGAGCATGGTCTAAAGTCATCGGCTAAGTTTACCGGGACTACTGCGATTATCATCGCCTTCGGTGAGAATCGTTGTGGCCGTCCCGGCCGCTCAGACAAAACTTGGTGCTTTTAATCGGCAAGATTACTGAGAAGAGAACGGGCTTCGTCGAGGTCAAAATACGACGCGTCTTGCGGAAAGCGGTCGCATAGTGGCGCCAACAGTTCGCGGACCCTAACGGACTCTCCCCGTGTCTTAAGACGATTAGCCAGGCGTAGAGCCACATGCAGCTCCCAGGAGATGGCGCCTTGATTGCGAGCGATATCGAGAGCTTGGTGATAGCATTTTTCTGCGTTGGGCACGTTCGTACCGCACAAGGCATCCGCTTTCGCTGCAAGTAACAGGCTTTCGAATTGACGTTCGTCTTGTCGATCTATCAAGTCCAGGCCCTGTTCGACCATGTTGAGTGCATCATCAAACCGGTCGGCGGCAACATAAACGTCCGCCAGGAGTGCTCGGAGCCAAGGCCGCCACGCGTTAAACCCAGTGGCTTCCCATCGTTCGCTTCCTTCTTCCATATCAGCAATACCCGCGGCCACCTGGCCGCGCTTTACCGTAGCCCAGCCGCGGCTGACCATCGCTAGCGCCACGAACTCAGGAAATCCTTGCTCGGTTGCAAACGGAATACATTCCGCAGCAAAGCGTGACGCCGAATCGACATCGCCGCGCATGGTCGATGTCATGAAATTAGCCAATAGTCCGAAACCGATTGCGTGGGGTTGATTAAGACGTCGCGCAAGGGTCAGGGCTTCCCCTGCAAAACGTTGCGTCTCATCGGGGTATCCGCGAACGAAATGGCCGAAGGCCGAGTAAAAACGACCAAACACTCCAAACTCCATCAAGTACGTAAAGAACAAAGCCGGGTGAATTTCCGGGTTGTAGATATTGATAACGGTGTCGAGATGGTCAACCGTAGCGTCGTTCTCGCCCATGTGCCATAACGAGAGTGCGGCCAGCGTATGGGCGGCCAACCGATGGCCGTCTTCGCCTGAGCGCTCCGCTTGTGCTAGCAATTCTTTAGCCTCACCCTCCGCGAGTCGTAACTGGCCACTTGCCCAGTGAAACAAGCACAGCCCAAACAATACGGGGAAGGATTGCGGCGAATCCTCGAGCGCTTGACACAGCTCGTGCGCGAACTCGTAGGCCTGCCCTACTTCCGGATGTCCGGGGCCGCGAGCTACCATTAGTGCGGGCCCAAGTGCCGCGTACATCGCTAGCTCTTGTTGCGTCAGATGCGAAGTCCGCGGCAGCTTCTGCAAGCCATCCAAACCTTTCCTTAGATGCGCGATCACCTCTTTGTGGGCAAAACGCTCCAGCGCCACCCGGCTCGCTTCACGCCAGTACTTGATGGACTCGGCGTACAGTGTGGCTTCCGTGTAGTGATGGGCGAGCAACTCCGGTTGAGTATTGATCAGGTGCTGGAAGCGCTCCTCAATGACTTCCGCGATTCGCTGATGCAGCTTTCGTCGGCGGTCGCGTAGCAGCGACTCGTACGAGATGTCCTGCACGAGCGCGTGCTTAAAGACGTAAGAACTGTGCGGTGGTGTGCCGTGCTGGAAGACGAGCTCCGCAGCGACGAGCTTATCGAGGGCACTCGCCACGTCCTGTGGTTCGAACGATGAAACGGCGGTGATCAACGCGTGCAGCCCGAAGGTGACGCCGATCACAGC
>CBDUAB010000897.1:0-2738 GCA_965365045.1 uncultured Planctomycetales bacterium | reverse complement strand
AATAAAACCGAATCGCCGCCGCCGTTCCCTCGAGTCATGTCGTCACCGTGTATGCCACGGCCATCGCTTCAGCTCACTCCATGTGGCACTGGTAGTTCCATGATCGTTCACACCATGTACAACGGTCTGCAGGTTACAATCCCCGGAAATGCCTACGACCTTGACGGTTTTCGAGCTTGGGCCACATCGGACAACTTCCCCCAGACAGGCCGAATTACGTACTTGAACGGCGAGGTTTACGTGGACATGAGTCCCGAAAAATTCGAGTCGCATAACAAGGTGAAAACCGAGGTTGGTCGTGTCTTGGGAAATCTCGTTAAGGAACTGGATCTCGGAAATTATTGCGCCGACGGACAATGGATAACCAATGATGATGCCGATCTTTCGAATGAGCCGGACGGCACCTTTGTCAGTTGGTCGAAGCTCGAAAGTGGACAGGTCCGAGTTGTACCGCTTCGAGCTGGTGAACAAGACGGAATCGAATTACGCGGAACTCCAGACTGGGTATTGGAAGTTGTCAGCGACAGCTCCCTCAAAAAGGACACACAAGTACTCTTGGACGGCTATCACCGTGCCGGGATTCGCGAATACTGGTTGGTCGACGCGCGTGGTGATGAACTCGACTTCAAGATATTTCGTTTTCTTGCTGAGGGCTACGAAGCATCGGAGGGTGCCGCGGGTTGGTTGCCTTCAGAAGTCTTCGACCGGGAGTTTAAACTGGATCGGCATCGCGACCGAATCGGTGGCTGGACGTATACGCTGCACGTGCGAAGTGGAAACTAGCTCGATGCGCTCGCAAAGCATGTGTCGCAAAAGTCGGCTCTAAGACGCCGGCGCGAGTTGCATTCCACTCGATGCCCAGGCGGACTTATGCGTCAGCTTCGGATGGGCCAAGTATTTTGGCCTTCTCCGCTTGCTCTTGACGCTGTAACTCCTCGTGCAGCTCTTCGCGAATAATCGACAACTCCACGGGAGCCTCTATGCCAAGGCGTACACCACCACCCGTAATACGCACGACGGTGATGGTCACGTCATCACCAATGCGAATGCGTTCACCAACCTTGCGACTTAAGACAAGCATCGTGTCGTTATCTTCCTAATCTTCCTTGATCGGTTTCGTTCTATTACGTTGTGCATCTTTTCGAAGTGCATTCCTGCATCTGGTCATAACAGAAGAAAATGCTCTTGACAAGCAACCCACCAACGTGGTTTCCCGACTGAGCCTAAAAAGATTGCGAGAGGAAAGGAAATCCGCCCTTTCCGGAAAATTCGCACACCCCCTAGTCTTCCTGGTCGACGTAGATGCCATTGGCCGCGGCGACGCTGGCCCCGTGATCAAAACTGAATCCTTGCTCGGCCAACAATTGCTCCAAGGCCGACAATAGCAACAAGACATTGGTTTGCCGGGAACCGTGCCCCATCAATCCGATCCGCCAAACTTTGCCTTTGAAGGCTCCCAAACCGCCGCCGATTTCGATCCCGAATCGCTCCAATAGTTGGCGGCGGGTGGCTACGTCATCAACTCCTGGTGGAATCCGCACCGCGTTGAGCATCGGCAACTGATGGCCTTTTTGAGCCGTGTATTCGATGCCCACGGCGGCCAACCCAGCCTTCAGCGCCTGGTGATTCAATTGATGGCGGCGAAAGCTGTTCTCGAGACCTTCTTCGTCTAGCATCCGCAGGGCTTCGTAAAGTGCGTAGGTCATATTGATGGGTGCGGTGTGATGGTACACCCGGTCTTCGCCCCAATACGACGCCAGCATGCTTACATCCAGGTACCAGCTTTGAACTTTGGATTTTCGCTTCAGGATTACTTCAACCGCGTCTTTGCCAAAGGACACGGGGGCCAGTCCGGGGGGACAGCTCAAGCATTTCTGGGAACCGGAATAAATCGCATCGATATTCCAATCATCGACGTTAACAGCCATTCCTCCCAATGAAGTCACCGAGTCGACCAGCAACATAGCACCGGCGTTATGCACCAGATCGGAGATCTCCTCAATTGGCTGGCTCGCGCCGGTCGACGTCTCGGCCATGACAATTCCAACGATTTTTGGCTTTGCTTTGGCCAATGTGTCTTTGAGATCGGCCGCCGAAAACACTTCACCCCAGGCCTTTTCAACCTGGATGACTTTGGCACCGGCCCGCGCCGCGACGTCCGCCATGCGCATGCCGAAGACACCATTGATGCAGACCAGCATTGGATCGCCCGGCTCAATTAAGTTGACAACGGTCGCTTCCATGCCGGCGGAACCGGTGGCACTGATGGCCAACGTCATTTCGTTTTGTGTCCGAAAGGTACTGCGCAGCAATCCTTGCAAGTCGCTCATGACCTGCAGATAGTACGGATCCAAGTGCCCCACGGTGGGTTTACCAATTGCTTCGAGCACGCGCGGATGGATGTCGCTGGGGCCGGGACCCATTAAGACACGTACTGGAGGCTTCAGTTCAGCCACGGTAGACATGGTGTGTACTCCCGAAACTTTTTAGGCATCGTTGTCGGGCGAGGATTCGCGCACGATTTTGCTGATTTTTTTGAATTCAGGTGTTCCAGCGACCTCACACCACTCGAACAACGCCGTTTCGGTGGTCGTCAAGGTCGCACCGGCACCGTACATCCGCTGCAGCGCGGTATCACGGTCAACATCAAATCGCGAGGCGACGGCGTCGACGGCTACACAGACGTCGAATCCATCGGCAAGCATATCGAGCACTGTCTGCATCACGCAGACGTGCGT
>CBDUAB010000896.1:0-2739 GCA_965365045.1 uncultured Planctomycetales bacterium | reverse complement strand
CCAGCGCCATGATCATCCGGCTCCGCGAGAAAAGAGCCACACCACTAGCACTTCGGTTAATAGCAGCCCAAGCACCGGAAACAGTAGCCAGCGAGACAAGGACCGCCGTGTCGTACTCGCAATGAGCAATGTTTCGGTGTTTGGCTCGACTGTTGTTTCGAGCTGCAGCGCAGACGGGAATTCAGCCGTTGCCATCCGCGCAAGATCGCTTTCGCGCGTATCGACATTTACGGCAAAGAGTTCTTCGTCGACTGTCGGATCGTCGTACGTGACGGTGAGAAACCCGACTCGGTGCGTGTCGTCAAAACTCCATGCGTAACGATTGCCGACCGGCGAACCTTGCACGCGCTGCCGCAACGCATCAGCGGGCGAGATCGTTTCGTCCAATGAATACGCCTCTTCCAATGAAAACGAACTGTCCAGTGAGCTCGTGCTATTCAGTGAACTCGTGCTATTCAGTGAAACAGTCAAGCCGGATGGATTTGGCGTCTCGGGCAGCGAAGCTCCGATCGATTCACCTACCAGTACCTGTCGGCTGCTCTGCCGGCCGCCGACTAAGTATTTCAACATTTCATGAACCACTGGCGGAAAACTGGGCCAAGTCGCCCAAGCCGTCCAGGGCACGGGTGGATCGTTACTTCGATCCAACGAATTCAAGGACGCTGCCGTCGCTATGACGATCACCCGACCGGCGCCTACCTCGGCAGACACGATTCCCGGATCCTTGTCGAACCAAACCGCAACCTGAGGATTGGCCGAAGGTGTCAAATGCAAGCGAGCATAAGACCATATCGGAGTGGAAAGAAGCCCCGCGCTTTCATGTCCCCGAAACGGCCGAACGATCGGGTGCTCGTAGGACCGCGGCTCCAGCGAGAATTCTTTACCTGACTCGATGCCCCCGATACGCACGGGCAAGATCGCTTGCGCACCAGCATCGACACCGATTCGTCGGTTGTAGTCCTCTGCTTGGACTTGATCGCCCATGAACATTGCCAGGCCGCCTCCCTGCCTGACATATTTGGAAAGAATACGCGATTCGTCTTTACCAAAACGCGCTACGTTGCAAACGAATACAGCGTCCCATTCATTGAGATCGGCAGCGAGCAAATCATTCTCGAAACCTTCACGCACGCGAATCACATTTTCACTTCCAGCCGTGGCGCGTAAAGCATGCGACAGGTATTTAGCTGATTCGTGCTTGCCATTTATGCACAGGACGTTCAGTGATTTGTGAATGCTGACCGCTAAGAATCGTTGATCGTCAAGTGGCAAACCATCCACGTCCGCGATTTTCGCTGTGATCCGATGTTGACCATCGACGTCGAATCGGTGCCGAAAGACGACCGTGGCGGCAGCCTGCGGGGGAACGTCCACCGACCGCCGGTCGGTAACGCGCCCGTCAACCACCAATTCGATGGGCAACGCCATGCGAGGTTGTTCGCCAAAGTTACGAACGGTGGCCAGGAATTCGATCGCACTGCCCACGGTCGGCAACGCCTCGAGTTGCTGCCAGGAGGTAATGGCCAAGTTTTCGACCGTATTGCTACCAACATCGATGACAGTCAAGCTTGATCGTTCAGCCAAATCCGCCAGCTTGACGCGACATTCTTCCGTCATTGCTTGTTGCCAGGTAGTACGCTGAAGATCCGAAAAGAAGTACACCCGCGCCCGGGCTGCTTGTTCGTCGCGAGTGTTTTCCGCAAGAATCCGCTCGACGCGGGTCAACGTTGGCAGCAACTTGGCACCCACCGGCGCGGCCCGCATTGTTTCGATTCGCTCTGCGACTACCGCGTGCTCAAACGTAGGTGTGCCGACGATAACTTGCGGGGGATCGGCCAAGGTAAGTAGTGAAAAAGCGCAACCGCGGTCACTGCGCTCGGCCAATTCACGTGCAAGCTGCCGCGCACGCGCGAAGCAACTTTCGCCATCGCTTTCGTGGAACATGGAATAAGACGTGTCGAGCACAAGTATGTTGTGAACTTGATCCGACGATCGAACTCCGCCATCAAGCTCGACGACGGGATTCGCGACGGCCAGCGCAAACAACAACAGGGTAAGTACGCGCACGGCCAGCAGAATCAGCTGTTCCAAACGCAGTCGCTTCGAATGCTTCTCCAGTGCTGCAACTAGAAAACGCATGGCGGCCCAGGGCGTATCCTGCTGCTGTCGCCGTTTCCATAGATGCAAGACGACGGGAACGACGGCAGCCGTGCCCCACAACAGCATCCACGGATTTGTAAAAACAGCGAGCGGAACACCGTATGGCAACTGTGGAAAAACGATTTCCATCTGGGGCATCACATTCATTGCTTGGAAGCCTGACGACGTGTCAGAAAGGCTGACAGCGGAACGTCAAATTGCAGTTGCGTATTCAAACGTAAATAATCAATTTGGCGCGCCCGACATCCACGTTCGACTGCACGCAGAAAGCCGCTGAATTCGTCGAGGTACGCCTTACGGATGCCGCGTGCGTCGGCCACGACGGATGGAATTCCTTCGAGTCCGCGAAATAAGGTCTTCCGCTGAAAAGGAAAATCGATTTCCGCTGGATCAAGGATGTGAAAAAACACCACATCGTGCTGGCGGTAACGCAGACGCTGTAGCCCGGTCAACATCGCGTCCACATCATCGAATGCATCGCTGATGACGACAACAACGCCTCTGCGCGGCAGACGCTGCTCCAACTCGTGCAGTGATTTCCCGAGATCCGTGGGCCGCTGCGGCGTATGCGACTCAAGC
>CBDUAB010000895.1:0-2744 GCA_965365045.1 uncultured Planctomycetales bacterium | reverse complement strand
GTGGATTCCACATTGGAGCGTCTTGGTATTCTCGAGCCGCTAACTGGCGACCACGCGCACTGTCACGAAGCCCGCGTGGGTATTCGTGTCATGCCGCTCCGCTCACCAACGTTGCCACCGGCGCGGCACACGAACTGTCTGATGATCGGCGAAACGCATCTGTACGTCATCGATCCTGCTGCTACTTCCAACGACGAACAGCAGCGTCTCATCGAGCAGCTTGATGATTTGAAGAAACACGACGGCGCTCAGTTGGCCGCGGTGCTGCTGACGCATGGCCACCCCGATCACATCGGCTCAGCCACTTTGCTGCGCAACCACTATGGCGTTCCGATCTGGTCTCATGAGGCGACTGCCGACGAAGTGGACTTTTCAGTCGATCGTCTCCTCCACGACGACGAGACGATCTCGATCCCAGGTGACCCCGGATGGCAATTACGGTGTTTACACACGCCGGGCCATCACCCGGGTCATCTTTGCTTTCTCGAAGAATCGAGCGCAACTTTGATCTCCGGTGACATGGTCGCCGGCAAGAGTTCCATCGTGGTTGCGCACGGTCACGGTGGAGACATGTCGGCCTACCTAGACAGCCTCCAGCGACTGTTGCGGATCGATTGCGATCTCATGATCCCGTCGCATGGTTTCGGGTTCAACAATCCAAAGAAGACCATTCAAAAACAAATCGATCACCGTCTCGCGCGTGAACGCAAGATTCAGACCGCATTGGATGCCGGCGCACGAAGTATGGACGATCTGTTGGCGGCATGCTACCACGACGTGCCGCGAGACATGTGGAAATACGCCGGTTATACATTGAAGGCGCATTTGGTGCGTTTGGGCGTGACGGATTTCGACTAGTGCATTGTCACGGCTTGATCTTGGGGGTTGAGCGGAATGGCGCTAGCCACCGGTTGAGCTACCAACACCGGTGGCTAGCGCCATACCGCTCAGACAGCCAACCCCAATTCTTTGCCTTGACACGGCACTAGTGGGGATTCCCATACCAATTCATCGAGGAATTTCGCCTAACAGCCCCGTTCGCCTACACAGTGACACATCGAGGTCTGTGCTTTCCAAATCGCGTGGCTTGCTCAAAGGCGTGGCCTAGTTGCAATACGTCTAGATCGGCGTGTGGACGTCCGACAATCTGCAGGCCCACGGGCAAACCGTCGGGCGTGAAGCCGCACGGCACCGAGAGAGCTGGGCATCCCGTTACGGTAATGGCATAGCACAAGCCCATCCAATCGATATAGGTATCGAGTTGCTTGCCATTGATCTCGGTCGGATACTCGAGATTGATTGAAAACGGAGGCACCTGTGTCGTCGGCAAACAGACAAACTCGTACCGCTCGAAAAACTCAGCCAGACGTCCGTACAATGCGGTGCGTTTGGCCTCAGCTTGCGCCATGTCCAGGGCCGATAGAGACATGCCCTTCTCAGCATTCCAGATCACCGATTCCTTGAGCTGATCCCGATTATCCTGCAAGTGTTTCTGATGCCGATGCGCAAAGGAATACGCCCGCACCGTCTGGAAAATCTCGTCGGCGTCTTGTAAATCAGGATCGGCGTCTTCGACCGTGCAACCGATCTCTTCGAAGACGTGGCGTTGCGCGTCGCACACTTGGACAATTACGGGATCGACCGGATAGCGACCGAGATCGCGGCTCCAAGCGATAGGCACGTCGTGAAAGTCGCGGTTGAGATCGGTCCTAAACACTTCGGCCGGAAATGGCAACGCATTCGGTACCCGATTGTCGGGACCAGCGATGACAGAAAGCTGCAATGCCACATCTCGCACTGACCGGCCCATGGCGCCAGGCACGGATAGAGTCGTGTATCCCAAACCTGGACCCGTCGGCCGCCATGACGGCACTCGTCCGACACCGTTGCGGAAGCCTACTACGTTACACCAGGCGGCGGGATTGCGCAGTGATCCTCCAAAGTCGGATCCCTGAGCCAACGGCATCATGCCACAGGCCAACGCCACGCACGCTCCGCCACTGGAGCCACCACATGTTTTTTCCAGGTCGTAGGGATTACGCGTCGCGCCAAACACCGTGTTAAACGTCTGCGAACCAGCGCCAAACTCGGGCGTGTTCGTTTTGCCGATGACAATGGCGCCGGCGCTTTTGTAGCGTGTGACGATCAGCGAATCTTGTTCCGGCACGTTGCTCGCATAGATCGGAGAACCGTACGTCGTGCGAATGCCTTTTGTTTCTTCCAAATCTTTAATGCCAACGGGCAAACCGTGTAGCGGGCCCGGCGCCTCGCCTTGTGACAGTCGACGATCGGCAGCTTCCGCGTCCCGAATCGCTTGTTCCGCGACGAGGGTGCAGATGGCATTGACCTTGGGATTGATTCGGCCGATTTGGTCTAAATGAGCCTGGACCAACTCGACTACGGATATCTGTTTAGAAGCGATCAGCGCGGATTGTTCGGTGGCATCTAAAAACACTAGTTCATTTGGCGTCACGTCTCACTCCGTCCTTTCTTTAACGCAATCCTTCTCGACTTTCCGATTTGCTCGGCAAACTACGGCCGTTTTTTGAAATGCTTGATTCAACACGGGAAGCGGTAGGGCGCAAGTCCAATGGCAATCACTTTACCCTCCCTCCGGGAGGGTCGGACGCGGTAGCGGCCGGGGAGGGGCACCGAGAAACTGCGGCGAAACCATCGGCGTGGCCCTCCCCGCTCGTTCCTCGCGACCCTCCCAGAGGGAGGGTAAAGCTCAAAGTAAGTGGCAT
>CBDUAB010000894.1:0-2745 GCA_965365045.1 uncultured Planctomycetales bacterium | reverse complement strand
CCAATTCAACTCCCGTTTTCGTACAGGGGACTTGCACCCCACAAGTTCACGCCCACGTCGGGCGTGCCGCGAGCGAGGGACACAAGGATGATCGTTCCACGGGTTTACGTGATGTGGTTAGTGTCCCCTCGCTTGCGCGCTCATCGTTACCTATATTTTGGTTACGGCACCATCCGAGCTCGTCTCGGTGGAGCGGTGATCAAAACCAGACTCGCATCGTTATGTTAATTGGATGAACAATCCAACTGGCAAAAGCCGCGAAGCAGCGCTCAACGATTGGTTTGTGTCGATCGAGACGAACGGGCAGTTCACCGAAGCCGTCATTAACTTGCGCGACAACAGCCGTCTGTGCTTCTGCCATCGTGTAGATGAACGCTGGGCAAAAGCGTTTGGGCGCGACGATGACAGCGAGGGTTTTTCCCATGAGTTGCTACGGGCGATAGAGACATTCCGACTCAACGCAAAGCACCTCGAGGTATTCTTTGACGACGGGAGTTGCTGGGAGTGGCGACCCGCGAGCGAGTGTCGGGGTCCCCAAGAATGAAACACTTTAACGAGAGCAATTCGTCCAAAGTAGTCCCCACGCTCCGTCGTGAGGTGATTTGCGAGCAACCGGTCCGTCATCATTCTTTCGGCGCAACATGAAAAACAGCTCGGATTCGAGCTGAACGTCACCTTGAATTGATGGTCACGGCGGCATCACGCAGGAGCGTGATGACTACTTTGGACGATCGAATCAAGGAAACTCGCGAACACACAACGCACGGTGTCATCGTCACGCGACTACTGAATGCCCGTTGGTTTCTTGAACAAAGTACCAATGTACGATTAGACTAAGGCCGACAACAATCGCTATGAGTCCGAGCACGGGAGCGACTCCCAATAGCAACATGCAAAGGCCAATGACGAACAACAGAACGGCAAGCTTTGGCCCCAGGATGCGCTCGTTTATGCTGCGGATGATGCGCACGCAAAATGTCACAAGCAAGATCAGACCGGCGACAATTGCGAGTGTCTTGGCCCGGAGCCAGAGTGAATTATCAATCACGCGCGCTTGGATTTCGATGTTTCCGCGCGGCGTGGTAAAGCGGTATTCCGTCCCGCGCTGTGGCAACTGCACATCCAAGCTGGCAAAACCGGTGGCTTCGCCGAACATATCATCACCAACGCCCCCACGGCCAAGTCCGCCTCGCCGAACATCCTGGATTCGAAGTCGCTGAAAGGCATCCAGTCCGAAGGTGGCATTCTCGTCAACAATCGCACCTTCTACGTCGTCCATGGATCTGTCCACGCGGTGTTGAGGCGCATTTAAGAGCTGCACCGCACCGGAAGTTGGGAGGCGTTTATTCTGCTCCGCTAATCTCTGTTCGAAGCGATCGACTTTGGCAGCTCCCTCGCCACGTTGCTGACCGTCTCGCTGTTGAATTTCGTCGGCAGTTTTGGCAGCACTATCTGACTGTTGCGTGCCACGTTTGGGCATGACTCGCAGGCTGTATCCTTTGAGTTTGTCACCGACAACGTCCGATTCTTTGCGTTTTTCAGATTTCAGTTGAATACGCGCCTTGCCATCTTTTTCCAAGCTTTTCTGTTCACGAGATTCATTCCTTAAGTTGTAAGCGTCAATCCATTGACGCTGCACTTGCCCTTGACGCCCTTCTGATTCTTCATCTTCAGAGCGTGGCAGTGTAATGTCGAAGTTATCACTTTGCTCGTTCACCAGATTACGTGAGACGGCGTTGTCTTGATCGCTAAAGAAGACATTCAATTTTCGCCGGTTGTTCACCACCGGGACGTCGCGTTGCTGCTCGGCCTGAAGCTCTAGTTCGTGTTTGGCCCGTTGCAGCGCCGCCGAGTTCACGGACAGCGACTCGCCTAGTTCTTTGCCCACCGCTCGATGGCGGCGTGCCCGGGTTTGCAGTTGTTCAACTTCGGATGTGAGTTGTTTCAGATTCGAGAGGGCACGCACACGCGCATAGGGGTTTTTACTGGCTAAGTTCTTGCTAAAGCCAATCAACTGTTCCGTCTTGTAATGCAAGTAACTCGCCATGAAATCCTCTTCCGTGTCGATACGTCGCATCGATCCGTCAAACGCGAACCAGCGATGCGTGTCGGGAACGTACAGCCGAACCTGGCTCGACTCGACGTTTATGTTGACTGTCCGTATGAACGGAAAGTTGACCGTGGCCCAACTTCTCAAGTCGGACATACGACCTCCGTATTTGAGCTCGACGGCGTAATCTTGTTCCCCTTCGGCCGTCTTCACCAGCGGGATGCGCACTTGCCCTTGCTGACCGACAATCGGTTTGACAACTTCTCCCGCTACACGTGCCGTCCACAATTGCGAATCGTCTGGCAACTCGACCACAAGAAACTGTTCGGTACGGTTGTCAACATGATACTGTTGCGATCCACGGTAGGCGCCACTGGCATCGACGGTCAGCGTCGTCTGTGAAAACGCGATCCGAGCACCGACGGTTTCCACCGCCTGACGGTCCTGCGTTTTTACTACCAACCGCGGTGCGTCGGCGCCGGTCTCGATCAAGAAAGCTCGCGTAATCGAGTCTCCCAAAATGGCGGCCAATACTCGCCATTTTTCCTGCTGCCTGCTCAGCGGGTCCATCTGTTGTTTTGAATCGACGACAACTTCATCCCGTCCGGCACTCTCCAGCGCGACGAATTGTTGATCGGACTTCCGAAACTGCTCGCCGCCCTGCACGTGCTCATCGCCAACGGACGGCTGGCCGC
>CBDUAB010000893.1:0-2747 GCA_965365045.1 uncultured Planctomycetales bacterium | reverse complement strand
ATGGGCACCCAATTGAAGTGATTTCCGTGCCGAAGGGAACTGCAAAGTCCAACGGTCATCACTTCGACCATGCCGCACCCGGTCGCGTCGTCAGCTTCATGTCGCAGCATGCCGCTGCATTCGAGTCCAGCCGTCTGGACTTGCTCCGCCGTGCTCGGCGCATTGTATTCTTGGGTAACAGCATCACGTATGCGGGACATTACGTTGCGTACTTTGACGCCTGGCTTTTGGCGCAGAAGCTGGAGAACGCGCCGGTTGTCATTGACGTCGGTTTGCCAAGTGAAACCGTGTCAGGTCTGAGCGAAGACGGACATGCCGGCGGCAAGTTTCCTCGCCCCGACCTCGCCGAGCGGCTGGACCGTGTTCTCGCTATCACGCAACCGGACTTGGTGTTTGCTTGCTACGGAATCAACTGTGGAATCTATCAGCCATTTGATGAAGAGCGCTTCTCGCGTTATCAGTACGGCGTCCGCCGTCTAAAGCAAAAAGTCGAGGCGGCCGGAGCCACGCTCGTCTTGATCACGCCGCCGGCCTACGACGACCAGCGAGCGAGGAAGCCATTCTCTTATAACGCGGTGCTCGATCGCTATGCGGAGTGGCTATTGTCACAGCGAAAGCAGGGCTGGCTAGTCGTAAATTTGCACGGTCCAATGACGGCCGAAGTCGCCGAGCGCAGAATTACAAACCCGGAGTTCACCTTCCAGCCCGATGGCGTCCACCCCAACTCGGCAGGCCACTGGTTCATGGCGAGCCAACTCATTCGCTGGTTCGGTGACGAGCAAGCGGCCAACGCCGACTCACCGGACAAGACGCTCACAGCAGACGTGATGATGCTGATCCGGCAACGAATCAGAGTCCGCCGGGATGCGTATCTCGGGGAGGCGGGTCACAAGCGGCCTGGAATCAAGAGAGGGTTGCAAGTCCCTGAAGCCGAAAATAAAGCGGAAGAGTTATCAATACAACTGTGTGAACTCCTGAAGGCAACACCATGACACGTTTCGCTCGCGGACTTGGATTCTTAGTCGCAGCTGCCGGCTTGAACATCGCGGTCGCGATCGAAGATCTTCCCAACATCGTGATCATTCTCGCGGACGACTTCGGGGTCGGAGACATTCAAGCTCATTTTCCTGACAACAAGATTGCGACGCCGAACCTTGATCGTCTCGTTCGTCAAGGGATGAGCATTACCGACGCGCACAGTCCTTCAGCGGTCTGCTCGCCAACCCGCTATGGATTGCTGACCGGTCGGTACTCCTGGCGAACACGATTGCAAGAGTGGGTGATTGCGGCCTATGAACCACCGTTGATCACTGAGGGGCGGCCAACGCTACCGGGGTTTCTGAAGAAAAAGGGCTATCACACAGCGTGTATTGGCAAGTGGCACTTGGGTTGGCATTGGTCAGGCCCCCAGCCGAGTCGCATGACCGAGGTTCGCAATGGACAAAAGACACTTCAATGGGATTTCACCAAGCCGATCCGTGAAGGCCCAACGCAGTGTGGATTCGATTACTACTACGGCGTCGACCTGCCCAACTTGCCACCGTTCACTTTCATCGAAAACGACCGTGTGGTCACACAACCAACGGCGAAGTACAAACTCGATCCCACCGAAGGCGTGGTCCTACCGAGAGGCTCTGTGGGTACGCCGATGGCGCCAAGATGGCGGATGCAAGAGATACTGCCGAGGATCACGCGGCGTGCGGTTCAGTACGTCCACGACCAAGCGAAACATAGTAAACCGTTCTTCCTCTACTTCTCGATGACATCACCCCACGAACCGATCGTGCCATCCCAGCCGTTCCGCGGCAAGAGCGGCATCGCCCCAATCGCCGACTTCGTCATGGAGACCGATTGGTCCGCCGGACAAGTGATCAAGGCGGTCGACGAGGCCGGCATCGCTGACAACACGCTGGTCGTTTTTACGGCCGACAACGGACACTCGCATTACACCGGCTGGGAGAAGCTTGTCGAGGTGGGACACATGCCAAGCGGTCCGTATCGCGGACACAAAGGCGACATCTGGGAAGGCGGTCATCGCGTTCCGCTCGTCGTTCGCTGGCCGAAACACATCGAGGCCGGCAAGGGCAGCAACCAAATGGTCAGCCTCACCGACATCTTCGCCACCTGTGCCGAAATCGTCGGAGCCGACCTGCCGGCAGAAGGCGCAGAGGACAGCCTGAGTTTTCTCCCGTCACTGCTCGGAAAGCCAAGCGACGACAGCCGAACGATGCTCGTCAACCACTCCAACCACGGCGAGTTCGCCTATCGCGACGGCCCGTGGAAACTCGTCTTCAAGATGAGAGGCCGCAACCTCCAGCAGTCGCGCGGAATGAAAACGATCGCCGAACTCTACAACCTAGATTCCGACATCGGCGAGAAGAACGACTTATCCATGAAGCACCCGGACGTTGTGCAGCGGATGACCGACGCACTTAAAGAGCTAATCGACCGCGGCACAAGTAGCGTCGATCGAAAGGCGGCCAATGACACAGTGGTTCGATTTGACACGATTCAAACAAAGCGGTGGGCACCGGCGTTGGAATAAGACTGTTACTGAGCATGGCTTCGAGTCCCGCGGTGTCTTGAAGGCCGCTCTAATCCGCAGGGACGACCGCACGCGCCGTGCGGTCGTCCACCACAAAGTGTCCGAGTGGCTTGTCGCTCGCGTCTTTCCTCGGTTTCGTCTCTTCCTGCGGTTTCGCCTCGTGTCTGGAATGCCGTGGCATAGAACTGGCTGGGAGAAACTG
>CBDUAB010000892.1:0-2748 GCA_965365045.1 uncultured Planctomycetales bacterium | reverse complement strand
ATCGGCACGCTCGTGACGTGATCCATTGCATCCAATGAAATACCCAGATTCCCCTCGTCGTTGGCCTTGGCCACCATGTCCCGGCTGATTTCGTGTTTACCGATTCTGTAGACGTAATCCACCGAGCCCGCTGGATTCGGATCGCCAGTCGTGTCGGCCGGGTTGCCGGGATCACCGATCGTGACGAACTCGATTTCGAAAGCATTGTCTCCGCTGCCAAATGTATCGGCGGCGGCGCGGTTGCCAATGACAGACAGCGTCAGAATGGCGGCAATAGTCAACGTACGTGAAGCGGTCCTCGTCCAAGTACCAAGCCGGTCGCATTGCATGACAGATCTCCTTGCGTGAAAGGCGAACGCAAACTCATCAAATCTGGCGACAGTAAGCATCCAGTAGTCCGTGTCTCGAACCGTTTGTTCGCCAAGACTTAATTGGCCGTTGGTAGGTTGTCTGCGCGCTGTTTCTTGAAGAATTTCCTGTTAGTTTTCCCGTTGGTTGCAAAAGGAATGTTGCGTGAAGGGCAGTCCTGTGCGTAAACCCTTACCACGAAAGCAATTGCGGACGACGCTCTTGCCGTTTGAGACATGGGAGTTCCGCAACGTTGCCCTGGTGTAAGATGGAGTTCCAGCAAATGAAATGCATCGAACCATGTGTCGTTCATGAATACGAAGATCGTCGCCGAAAAAGAGTTGCTGACCCTCGCCGCGACCGGCGATGACTTGGCCGTGCAACAGCTGTTGTTTCCGCACATCGCACATCTATCCCGAATTGTCGCCGAAAAGTACCCGCGGCTCGATTTGGGAATGGTGAGCGTGGATGACGTCATTCAAGAAACGCTCGGTGAAGCATATCGCCACATTCGTCAGTTCGATCCTGAGAAGGGCTCTCTGCGAACCTGGTTGACCACCATCGCCGAACGTCGCGCCAGGAACGCCGTTCGCGCTCAGCAGCGAATCAAACGCGGAGGCAACCATCACCGCGTCGACCAGGTCGTCGGTGCGGAATCCTCGCTTCGTGAGGTGGTGGAAATGCTATCGGCTGGCAGCCACACGGCCAGTCGATCCGCGGTACGACACGAGGCAGTGCAAGCCGTTCAAAATGCGATCGAGGGATTGCGCGAAGATTATCGCCAAGCCGTGCAAATGCGTCTCATTGAGGGCAAGAGCCTTGAGGAGGTAGCGGAGATAATGAACCGCAGTCCCCGGTCGGTGCAGGGGCTGGTCGACCGCGCCAAGAAAGTGATGCGTGAGGCGCTGGGACGGTTGTCGAAATACGAGTGAGTGCGGTCACCGCGTGGATCGTCGAATCTACTCAACAACTGAAAAGGAGTCGTGAAAAGGGGACTGGCTCCAAAAGCGGCGCGGTTAACTTTCCCCTTCAAATGACGTGTTCGCCGCTTGGTGCCTGTCCCCTTTTCGCGACGGGCCAACCGAGTCGACGATGGTCCGCGAGAAAGGGGACAGGCACCGTGACGTCACGTTTAGCCCTCAGCTTCATGCAATCTCAGCACGGAGCCAGTCCCCTTTCTCACTAGCGTTTTCATTTGAGTAATCTAATCCGCGACTTGGACCAGTAGTACGCCTTTTTCAAGTACCGATGGCTAAACCTAATCAGCATGGAGACATCGAAAGCCAAGCGAGGTTGGATCGCATTCACGAAATCGTCAATGACTGCCTCGTCCGTCGAACGGCAGGGGAATCGATTTCGGATGACTCAATCATCGCCGCCCATCCGAACTTGATGCCTCAACTAGAGGAATGGCTGCGTGGTCTCCACATGCTTCGGGCAGTCGCGGAGCAATCTGAGTCAGGAGGCGAGCTGGACGGACACGGCCACTTCGGCTGTCCGTATTGTGACACCGAAGTGATAGTCAATGGCGATATTCCGCCTGTCTGTCCAGCGTGTGGTTCTCCGCTGGGCGCGGCCACCGACACCACATCGTCAGCTAGTCTATCCGCCCTGTTGGTGGAATGCGCACCTGAAGAGCTGCCCACGTACATTGGTCGGTATCGTATCGAAAAGCTCCTGGGAAAAGGTGGCTTTGGTCGTGTTTACCTCGGCCACGACGACCAATTGGAACGGCCAGTCGCGGTGAAAGTTCCCCATGTCGGGCTCGTCGCCACTCCAGATCAAGCTGAGGCGTATGCGAACGAGGCCCGCATTGTCGCGAAGCTAGATCATTCGCACATTGTCCCCGTTTACGACGTTGGTAGTACCAGCGAGTTTCCCTGCTACATGGTTTGTAAATATATCGAGGGTTGCGACCTCTCGACGAAAGCCAAGCAATCGCGGGTCGGTTTTGCCGAAGCCGCAAAATCAGTCGCAACCGTCGCCGAGGCTTTGCACTACGCACACACACAGGGTCTGGTGCACCGCGACGTGAAGCCGAGCAACATCTTGCTCGATGGTGGCGGCCAGCCTTTCGTCGTTGATTTCGGCTTGGCATTGCGCGATGAGGACATCGGCAAAGGCCCTAAGTATGCGGGTACTCCTGCCTACATGAGTCCCGAACAGGCTCGTGGCGAAGGACACCGCGTGGATGGTCGCACCGACATTTTCAGTCTGGGCGTGGTGTTGTATGAGTTGCTCGACGGACGTAGACCTTTCCGAGGAGAGACGCGCACCGAGCTATTCGAACAGGTGACACGCCGCGAACCGCGCCCGCTAAGGCGGTACGACGATCAGATTCCTAAAGAACTGGAACGCATCTGTCACAAAGCGATCGCCAAGCGCGCTTGCGATCGATAT
>CBDUAB010000891.1:0-2750 GCA_965365045.1 uncultured Planctomycetales bacterium | reverse complement strand
GAAGACATCGTTTGGACGTTGATTAATACAAAAGAATTCCTGTTTAACCATTAAGGTGGACAGCTCCATTTTGAATAACGGCTTTGCCGTAACTTTACCGCAACTTGTTAACGCCAAGAGCACAACTGTCATCCTGAGGGAGCGACAGCGACCGAAGGATCTGCCAGAACGCGTCTGAATGGCGTGGTCGGATGAACCCGTGTTGGCAATGCTGGCGTGATTGGAAGATCCTTCGGTCGCTGTCGCTCCCTCAGGATGACACCATTTTTAACTCTAATTCTGCTCCCAACGGATAGGATCATGTTGCGTTTCCAAACGTGTCCTCTGTTCGTACTGCTCCTCTTGTCGATCTCTTCTGCCTCGCTGGCAAACGAGCATCAGGTAATTCGAGTCACCGCCGGCGATTTTGATCGCCGCGCCACACCCGTCTTTGCCGATGTTCCCAAGCTGACAGGCAATCTCATCCAGCTCGTCGACACGGAATCCGGCAAGATAATACCGGCTCAACGTGATACGTCGCGACCCACACGTGTGTGGTGGATCGAACGGAATCTGGCCGCGGGCCAGTCACGCACGTACCGCATCACCACCGACTCCAGCACGGAGGCGGCTACGGTTATGTCCATCGTTGACAACGGGCAAGCATTGGTTGTCACCCATGGGGATCGACCCGTGTTGCACTATCAACATGCGATTATGCCATCTCCGGTCGCCGCAAAGCCGCGCCACGCGCGCAGCGGCTTCATCCATCCCGTCTTCAGCCCGCGAGGCAGTGTGCTCACCGATCCTATGCCGGCGGATCACTTGCACCAACACGGTATCATGTTCGCCTGGCGTAAGAGCAAATTCGAAGATCGTGAGGTCAATTTCTGGGAGGATGCCGCAGGTCAAGGACGTATCGAGCATGTCGAAGTGTCACAGATCCAAAGCGGACCGGTCTTTGCGGAGTTTAGCGTACAACTCCAGCACGTTGATCTAACGGCGCCGGGCGGTCCCAAGCAAGTGCTCACGGAAATGTGGAATGTCCGCGCTTTCGCCACCCAGGATCCGTTCGTTTGGGACCTGTCGTCGACGCAGCAAACGGTTGGGCCAAGCCCGTTGTTGATGGAAAAGTTTCATTACGGCGGATTCATGGTTCGGGGTGCACAGGAGTGGACCGCGGACAAAGGAGACGCTTTCTTGACGAGCGACGGTAAAGGACGTATTGCTGGCAACCACACGCGGCCGCTGTGGGTTGACATTCACGGAACTGTCGGCGGCGCTCACGCCGGACTGACAGTCATGGGACATCCACAAAACTTCCGCTTTCCGCAGCACGTGCGATTGCATCCTTCGATGCCCTACTTCTGCTTTGCGCCGATGGTGTTAGGAGAATTCAAGATCGAAGCAGGGCAGTCGTTTGATTCACGATTTCGCTTTGTCGCGCATGACGGACCGCTGGATCGGTTGCAAGCTATACGTCTCTGGCGAGACTGGTCGGACCCGCCAACGTCCTCTCTTGAATCGAATTGAGCCAGCAAATAAGTGTGCTCTTTTTAAGCAAAAATCGCGCTAACTTCGGTCTCTCTAGCAGTTTGCGGGGTTTGGAATTAGGATCTAACGTATCCCGCCTGGCGGCAGGTTGATCTCGCGCCGCACGTTTTTCGCTTGTTTTCCGAACGAAAGCGCAATCGATGGCGTCGAAGGAGCATTAAGTTGCCTAATTTATTCAGTTTTCCAAAGATTCCCCTTTTCACGATAGTCGTTGTCTTCATGGCGTTCGTAGTTTGCCCCACGAGGCTCATCGCACAGACTGACGATGCGGTCGCACAGGCCGACAGTGGCGTCGTACAAACCGACAGTGCCCAACTGGCCACGCCAGTCGAACCTGAAAAGGGCCTACGTTTCTCGTTTCGCTATGCCCCCTGGAAAGAGGTGCTCGATTGGTTCGCCGAGGAATCGGGTTATTCGCTCACGCTGGAGACACTGCCCGTGGGCACGTTCAACTACACGGACAGCCGCACGCACACGCCTGCCGAATCGATCGACATACTTAACTTCGGTTTGCTCATCAAAGGCTACACGTTGGTGCGGCGCGGACGCATGTTGATTTTGGTCAATGTCGAAGACGGTGTGCCACCGAATCTTGTCGAACACGTTACGCCTGAGGAGTTGGACAACCGCGGCGAATACGAGCTTGTGAGTTGCGTTTTTCAATTTGCACGCATGACACCCGAGGAAGCAGGCGAAGAAATCAAAAAGCTGATCGGCCGCCAAGGCGCGTTGATCGTACTGCCCACAGCACGTCAAGTATATGTCACGGAGACGGCCGGCCGGCTCCGCACGATTCGCGACATGATTCAGGCTGTCGAGGACCCGACGGAGAAAGGCGGTAGCACATCGATTACGCAACTTCCGCTTGCTCACATCTCGCCGGACGAAGCGATCGTGGTGATTCGCCAGATCATGGGTATCGAGGAAGAGAAGTTCTCTACCGAAGACGGTTCGCTGACACTGTCGATGGATGCTCTGGGAACACGCATGCTGGCCAAGGCGACACCGGATGCAATTGCCGAGGTACGAGACATTCTCAAGCTGATTGACGTGCCGCTGGAAAACGCGCCCTCCGCCGGCGGCGTGGCGGCCGCACCGCAGTTAGAAGTGTACAGCATAAGCAATGCCGATCCGGATTCCGTGTTGCAAGTGATGCAAACTTTGATGGCCGGCATGCCGGACGTGCGCATGTCGCTTGATCCCAAGACGAACAACCT
>CBDUAB010000890.1:0-2753 GCA_965365045.1 uncultured Planctomycetales bacterium | reverse complement strand
AACGTTTCTCGACCGTCAGCAAAACGGTGACGTGCGCGTCGTTACTTACAATGTAAATTGGGATCGGGTTTTCCCCAACGCTTTTCCAATCGGCGCCGCAAAGTTTGAACGAATTGTGCAGGCTTTGGATCCGGATGTCTTGAATCTGCAGGAAATCAATCGCTCGGCCGACGACGTGCGCGTTCTGATGGACTCGATCTCGCCGCTCGCCGACGAAGCATCATGGCACACGTACCAGGGCCGAGACAATGTGATCATCAGCCGGTACCCGCTGTCACTCACGGCAGACGCGACAGTGCCCGCCGGGCAACGCGGGTTGGCGATGGCCTTGGTGGATCTTCCTGACGTTCAATTCACCCACGATCTCTACGTGATGAACAATCACTTCGCGTGCTGCACGAGTTTCAGCCAGCGCCAACAGCAAGCAGACGCAATCGTGAGCTGGATGCGTGACGCGCGAACACCCGGTGGCAACATCACGCTGGCGGAGAAAACTCCCATGCTGGTTTTGGGGGACCTGAACATTGTGGAAGTATTCACACCACTGGACACATTATTGACTGGCGACATCGCCAACCATTCCACCTACGGAGAGGATTCCATTCCCGATTGGGACGGAACGCCGATGTTCGACGCACACCCGTTACACAACTTCGATGGCCCGGACGACTACACTTGGCGAAGTGACTTGTCACAGTTCGCACCCGGCAGGCTGGACTTCGTCCTTTTCACCGACAGTGTACTGGAGTTGGCCAACAACTACGTGTTGAATACGACGCTGATGAGCCCGGCGGACCTGAGCGCCACCGGTTTGGACGAATTCGACGTTGTTCTCGATCCCCACCGTCTTTCGAATCCCAACGACGACTATTTTGACCATCTGCCGATCGTTACCGATTTTCGCCTTGCGGTCGCGTTAGCCTTTGATTTTGATGCCAGTGGAGCGTTGGACTGCGGCGACCTGGCTCAACTTTCGTCGGAGATTGCGTCCGGATCCGCGGACATGCGATTCGACGTGAATGGTGACGACATGATCAGCGCGGCCGACATCGATACCTGGGTTGTCGATGTGTATGGTACGACGCCGGGTGATGCCAATCTGGATGGGCTGGTCGACGCGATGGACTATGACACGTGGAGCACTTTCAATTTCTCGGCCGGTACCAGTTGGTGCTCGGCAGATTTTACGTCGGACGGACATACCGACGTATCAGACTTTAACGTTTTGAACGACCATCGGGGCGCTTCCGAAATTCAATGGATACCCGAACCGGTCATGAACTGGTCGTTTTTTGCTTTGTGGCTGTGGGCAAGCGTCCTTGCGCGCCGCGCCACTGTCCTCCATTCCGGGTAGGAACAAGGCGACCGAGGCCATCAAAATCCGAAACGGCGTTGCCATCACCGTGACATTGCGCGGATTGACGGACGCTGGTTTGCGCCATAAAATCTTTGCCACACGGGTTTTAGCGTCTAAAGGTTACGAAAAGGTGGGAATACGCGCGGAAAGCGAGCTACGTGTTTCGAATCGAGAGACACTAAGCCCCTAAAGTCCCTTGCTTTCCCAATCTTGTCATCTCGGAAGCCGTAAGCCTAAGGTGTGTTCCCGCCCGTACGCAATCTCTCAAAATAGCTTGGAGGTTAAATCTATGCATGTGGCTCATCGCCGACTCCGTCAATAAGTACTGCCTTGCGATAATCAGCTTTAGGATAATTTGACAACGATGACGTCCTCACAACCTGACTTCAATTCACAAGATGTGGAAGCTGGGCTTGGCCGCGATCTATTAGCATGTGAATCTTGGACTGCGGTCGGCCGCTCACTTTCGCTATCCCCACGAGAACTAGATATCGTCAAGGGTATTTTCGACGACGAACGTGAACAGTCGATCGCGGACACACTAGGCATTTCTGTTCACACAGTTCACACGTACATGGCGCGAATATATCAAAAGCTACGAGTCCACAGCCGCGTGAGCTTAGTTTTGCGAATCATCGCCGAGTATCACGCCAACGATCGTGCAATTAGTGGGCCGGACTAAGCGCGTCACAGCGGAGTTTGTCTGCAATTCACAAATTCTTAACAAGTTTCTGGCCGAGCACCACACGTTTGCCGCGTGCTAAGCTTCGTCAATCCGTCCGGGAAGCCCACTTTCGTTTTTCCATCGAGAGTACATATTTTCCATTGGCGACCGCTCAGTGTGACGATGCGACGCACAATGGTCCCGGTGGCTCGCCCGCGTGAACCTTTTTGTGCGAAAAGTGTGTAGCACGTACAGCTGACAGGCGAACAGCCGACTTTCACGTATCAACGTAGTGCGTCTAACATAACCGACCACAATAGTCAAAAGATTTGCACAGCGGATCCGGGGAAAAGCCGTGTTTCGGGACGGGTGCGCTCGGCAAATCTCGAATGATTTGAACGCATTTGGTGCGGGGCCGGTTAATGATCAGAGGCGGTTTCACGACTGGGCTTTCCGACGGGCAATGGTTATTTGACGTCGATGGAACCGAATCGTTGATTCTGATGGGCAGCGAGATGATGCCTGGCGGCACACGTTCGCAGCATCTCGCGCCCCGCCGTCCTCTTGACGCGTTGTGGCAGCTAAAGCCTCCGCCATCATTTCGGCGCAGTCACATTCAACTGCTTTCTGCTCTCCGCTTCGGTTTCGCGCCAATATCGGTTGCGCAGCCGCTCCATAGCCGCCTCGCTACAACTAACGCAGGCAAACTTTTGGCATCAGTTCACATCAAAC
>CBDUAB010000889.1:0-2764 GCA_965365045.1 uncultured Planctomycetales bacterium | reverse complement strand
CGCCGCCGCCGCGTACCAAACGATCCAGTTGGCGGACGGCCAGATCTTGGCAACCGCGTCGTAGCCGAGATAGAGGCCGTGCTTACGGATGCTCTTTGCGAAAATGTTCGATCCGCGCGACAACCTGTGCGGCCAATGCTTCCTGGCCCGCTGCCCGATACAACCGGGCCGCCTCCTCGGCCGCTGATGTGGCGCCGTCAAATCGACCGGCGGCCGCGTAGACGGCTGCCAAACTTTCCCACACACCGGGATTCTCGCCAACCAACCCGCGGGCTTTGTCGGCCAGTTGAACGGCCTCGTCTGGATCGCGCAGTGCCGGATCTTCAACGTTTGCCAACCCCAACGCGAGGCTGGTGAGAATTCGCACGCGATCAGGTTCCACGCGCAATGCCTGTCGATAGTGGTCAAAGCCTTCCTTTGGTCGGCCCTGCGCCGTGCGAATCATCCCGAGCAGGCCGTGCGCGTCCACATAGTCAGGATCGAGTCGAACGGCTTCGGCACAGAATTGCCCGGCTCCATCGAAATTCTGCTGCATCATCAAAACGGTGGCAAAGTCGTAGTGTGTTTCCGCATGGGTCGGATCGAGTAGCAACGCATACGGATAGCGTTCCGCGGCCTCGTCAAGTCGGCCACGTAGCCTAAGCGCTTTTGCCCAGTTTCGATGCAAGTTCACCAGTCCTGGCCAGGTAATTACACCGTTTTCGTAGCAGGAAATGACTTCATCCAATTCAGCCTCGGAAAGACTACCGCGGGCCAGGAGTAGGTCGGCGTACCGCATGTCGTATAGGTCGTAACCAGGTCGCAACTCCCGAGCGCGGCCAAGGCGTTCCAAAGCCTCTTCGTATTGCTCGGCATCTTCGAGCGACCTGCCCAACATATAGTGCGACTTGTGGCTGGAAGGCCGAACCCGCAAGACGGTCTGATACACGGCTGAATCGTCCGCTGCTCTGCCAGAAATCTCCCAAACGCCCAACAACAGCACCGGGATACCAAGCGCTGCCCATATTAGGCCGTGGCGCACGTACGAGGGTAAACGCCGCTCCTCCGTTGTGGCAGAGCCGTCACCGGCGACATCCAGCGTCTGCCGAGTCTCTGGCTCGCGAATTCTCCAGATGAACCCATCGAAGTAGAAATGCACCATGGCGAGGCCGGTAATCAGGCCGAGCGCCAGCTTGGCAAGCGCTCCTTCGTCGATCGTCCGCGCGAAGTAGTCGTAACTGCCAAACCCGACGCAGAGTAACACGTACAACACAATCAACGGTGCTCGCTGGCGAAAGAGAAAACGCGTGAAGGCGCCGGCCGCCGCATCCTTTGCGGCTCGATTGCGATTGAATACCCACACGATCGCCAGATATTGGATGTCGTGGTATCCCTCGAACAATGCGAAAGCAACTAGCTTACTTGACGAATAACCGAAGGCATACAAATAGAACAAATACGATACGCCCAACAGCGCCAGCTTGAGCAAGCTCGGTGGATGGCCGGCCCTTGTGCGGCGAACCACGTGACCCAAATAGAAAGCAGTAATGGCGACGGTAGCCAAGACCCAACCTCGGGCAATCCATTGAACGACGATTGGTGACAATAAACCACCGGCTTTATAAAAGTGCATGAACACACCGGCAGCACCGTCGGTCCGCCAATACAAGACGCCGAACCAAGCGATGCACAGTGCGTAGTCAAGGCGTGCTGACGCAGCGTCAAAGTTCCTTGCCTTGGCGTCGTAGATACGCACCAAACCATAAGTTTGCATTAACCAATGCCATGCGCCCCACATCACAACCGCCATTAAATAGGCGTCGAGCTCATATTGTGAGAACACCAACGCAGCTGTGATGAGTACCACGGGCGCCACCACGAACCGCACTCGAAAACGTCGGAACAAGGCGGGGTCGCCATAAGCCCGCAAGAAGCCGGGCAAATAATGCCCCATGGCTAGCACCGTGGCGAACACCGTCACGGCCGTCAGGCTCCAATACCGTTCGGCGACAGCGAACAATGCGATCAACAGAAGCGGCGTGCCAAGAAATAGGACGAAATCTTCCTTGGCGCCAATAATCCAATTTTGCGTCGGGATCAACGCAGCCAATCCCGTCGGAGCTGTCGTGGCGGTTTGAGTCCGGGAATTCGACATGGGAATGTGGTGCTGCTGACGGGTCAACGGTCCAGCCGACGATGATTGTCCCTGGGAGTTCGACCCTGATATGCGCCTATTAATCCTAATCGATGGTCGACCAGGGGCAAAACCGGGCGGAGTCGTGCAATCCCTACTGATCAGTGACGACTGATCACTGATCACCTACAGCATCTGGGCCGCCAGCTCCTCGTCGTGGAAGCCGATAAACAGCTTCTTTCCGCGCCGAATCGTTGGGGCGCGAAGATTGCCGGTTGGACCCAACAGTGCGCCGGCAAGTTCGTCGTCCGATGGGGTGTCTTTCTTCATGTCAAAAAAGCTGACCTTTTTTCCTTTGGCGGCCCAGATCTTGCTGACCGAATGAGCCAGTTCGAGCGCCTCGTCGCGTCCCAGTCGTTCTTTACGCGAATCGATTTGTTTGACAATGGTCGCGTGGGCATCCGCAAGAACCTCTTGCGCTTTGGCACAGCTCCGTCAGCTATTGCGGTGGTAATACCAGTCAATTTTGGCTGCCATCTTTGTTCCTTTCTTTCTGAGTCGGGATGCGGGTTGCGGCGGGATGTGTGATATGGATTGTAAGTTCTTCTCCGCGTGGACGATTGGAAGGGCTATCCACTTCCCTCCACCGAC
>CBDUAB010000888.1:0-2766 GCA_965365045.1 uncultured Planctomycetales bacterium | reverse complement strand
AGATTGATGCTCGGCTCGGTTTCAAAGTCGACCATTTGTACCGCCTTGAGCTTTAACTGACCGGCAACCACTTCAAACCGCACATCGTCCACGCTCCAGGTGTGTGTATCGCCGGTGTCCGGATCGACAACACCCAGGTTGCCAATGATGGCGCCGGTTACGTTTTCGGCCACCGTGGTGTTATCAAGCGTGATGTCGGTGGGAGCTTGGTTGCCCCCGGCTGGATTAACCGTTACCGTAAATGTCGAACTCACGGTCAATCCACCGGCGTCCTGGGCCAAGATAGTGATGTCTGCTGTACCAGATTGGTCGGCGACGTATTCCAACGTAATCGTGTCGGCACTGTTGTCTACCAGCGTGGTAACCAGTGTCGTCTTTGTATTGTCTATTTCAATATAAAAAAGGTTACTTGATGCATCCTCGATGTCACTGAAATAGGCCGTCAGATCGATCACCGTGTCGGCGGCGTTTTCGACGACAACCACATTTGGAATGCCCGTTGTCGTGGGTGGATTGTTAGGTAGAATTGCCAGCCAATTTGCCTGCAACTCCAAACTGAACGCGACTTGGGATTCGACGGTCCCGATCGTGAATTCCAAGTCCCAGTCGCCGCCGAGTTGTGTATTCCCCGTCCTGTCAATGCTGGCTGCTACGTCTGCTCCGCTGAGTGCACTGAGTCCTGCGGAAAGCATCTGGCCGTCATGATTGGACGCCAAATCGCAGCCATAGATCAACAGGTCCGCACCATCTCGGAGGGCAGCATTCCAAGTGGCGACATCTCTGGCGTATCCGTCCAGATTGTTGATATCCAGCCAGACATTGCCGAGCTTGACCTTACCGTGCGTGCCGTGAGAAACTAGATGCACGGCATCAACCTCCGAATGCCCCATCAGTACTTCGCTGATCTGCTGGACCCCATCACGTGCCGCATCGAGAAGGTAAACTTCAAACTTACGCGTCGTATTCCCGTTCGCCAGTAGGTCGTCAACCAACTGCTGATAGTCCTCCGCACCAACGTCGACAAAGACCAGCTCACGTCGTAGTACCGTTTTAGACCGTTCCTGCTCGCTGTCATTGGTCCAGTCTGTCGACGCAAGGCGAAAATCTTCGTGGCTTGGATCACTGCCCTCAGATGACGCAAAGGGTTGATCGAGCTGAGCAAATGACTCGGCCGGATCCAGTAAGTTGTCGGTATCTGCCGAATCGGCTAGCACGGCGACAGGTGTCGCGCTGAGCATTACCCGGTTTTCGAGTTGGGCGGCATCGATCGAACGTTCGTGGAGCGGGAACCGCTTGTTGCGCGCATACGGGTACGGATGAATTCGCGCAAGACAAGAAATGAGCCGCGACCATTTCAAATGCGTGGCCTTTGCTGTTCCATCTGATCAGTACGTTTTCATGTGAAGCACCACAAATATAGGGCGCTTGCCTGTCAAGCCACTTCCTAATTCGCTTAGCTTGCATGATTGATTTACGTCCGCGATGCGAGACGATAACCGTTGCCAGTCCCAACCGTGCCAACGACCAATGATGCACGTTGCATTTATTCGATGAAATCGTTCAAACCGGATCCGCATGGCATAAACATCGCAGTATTGGGCTGATAATCCCCATAACGCATAACATTCCGCCCCGCGACTCGTTTTTATGGCGCCGGAACGGGTCACCCAATCTGGTAGCAGAATTCGCCAGATTCCAGATGATTCGTACTGCAATTGCACCTGACTTCTCGATATTCCGAGTACGGACCAAAGATTTTTTACGGAAAGCAGCCGAAGGGTACGTCCATTTACTACGTACTTCGCCTGAAATGACACACACGGACGTTACAGTATCCTTACTTGACGATTACCACATCACACGACTGTCATTATCTACTTTATTGACCGTCTAATATGGACATCCACATACACACACTCACATACCACAACTCTATGCGGCCAACATATGTCAAAAGCTTTCGAAATCTATATGCCTACAACTGAAGAGCCATGCGGCGCGATTCGGGTGCGTTCTTCGCGTTCGGATACTCATTTTTTCTCTAGCGTTTTTATGGGTATGTGGGCGCCTCTCCTTGTTCTACAATCACCACTCTCGTCACCGCAGGTTCTGTCTCATTCATTGAGATCAGTTGCAAGGAATCTGTACGACTGCGGGACTATCACGAACTTTCTCTTTTTTACGGGGCATCGACATGAACTGGCGAATTGGTTTTGCACGTGACCGTGTTTCATCAGACACGCGACATCAGAGAAGAAAATCCGGCCAATACAAACGCGCAATTTGGGTCATCGGGTGGCGTTTGCGGTTAGAACAACTCGAAGACCGCGTCGTGCTTGCAACATTTTCCGTTGCTCCAGTAGCCGACGGATTCACAACGGATAATGGCCCCGACGGGAACGCCAATGACGCCGACGATATGGTAATGGAATTACAGACTCAGAACCTGTCTGGGGCAGGAGTGGAACGACGGTCCGAACTTGAATTCGACCTTAGCGGCGTCGTGATCGACCCGTCGGAGACGATTACATCGGTTCGTCTTGAGGTTCACACGGAACTCGTACTTTTCAGTCCCGATATCACCATTTACGGATACACTGGCGACGGAATCATTACCGTAGCTGATCATAATGAAACGAATACACAGATTGGATTCGAACAGAACCCCCCACTTCTGATGACGACAGATTTTGATCTCTCCACGAGTTTCGTCGCAGCCTTCGTCGGCTCGTCTGATGAGCTGGGAGTACTTCTCACCACTTCGTT
>CBDUAB010000887.1:0-2771 GCA_965365045.1 uncultured Planctomycetales bacterium | reverse complement strand
CCATTGGCCGGCGAATTAGTGTCGACGACGACAAAGACATCTACGTTGTTGTCGGCGTTCTCAAACCGCGTTCGGCCTCGGCGGCAATTGGCGGTTCACTAGCGGCACAAGATTACTCGAGTGATGTCTATACTCCGATTACGACGTTGCAGCGCCGGATCGGTGACTTCGTCATAACGCGACGTAGTGGCTCGTTCGAAGGGGAAATCATCGAGCTGAACCAAATCACATTGCGGGTTGACGGCATTGAAAATGTGTTGGCAACGGCGGATCTTGTCAAGGATTCACTCGCCTCACACGATCGTATGCAGGACGTGGCGATCGTTGTCCCCTTGGAGCTGCTCGAGCAGGCCAAGACGACTCGCCTCATGTTCATTCTCTTCATGGGCCTGATCGCGGCAATTTCCTTGCTCGTCGGTGGCATTGGCATCATGAACATTATGTTGGCTACCGTCACCGAGCGCACACGTGAGATCGGCATCCGTCGCGCGTTGGGGGCGAAACGCCGCGATATCGTCCGGCAGTTTCTGGTGGAGGCTATCGTGCTGTCGACGGTTGGGGGCGTTAGTGGCGTAGCGGGCGGATTCACTTGTTTGCCGCTCACTGATTTAGCTCGCAGTGTCCTCGAAATGTACGCGCCCAAGACGATGGCTAACCTGCCGGAAATCGTGCGCACGGTCACCCCGCAAATCGTGCCTGTCTCAATTCCCTTGGCCTTCGGCATCGCCGTGATGGTCGGTGTTATCTTTGGCATCTACCCCGCGATGCGGGCGGCGCGCCTCGATCCGATTGAAGCCCTGCGGCACGAATAGCTCTAGCCAAAACACGAAACCACAAATCATAATGGCACACACATCATTGAACTGATACCGGCCCCGCACACCGAGACACTGGTTCCGCGGCTCCCGATTCCGCTTGACTCGACAAACGTGCCCGATACGATTACTCGGCTATCTGCGTTTACACACGATGCGATTCAAAGTTGATGATCGAAAGTGAAGGAAAAGCTAGAACGATAAGGTAGAACGACAATGAACGATCATGAAACCTCCTCCGAAATTTCCAAGCAGAATGGTTCGCGGCGATGGATTTGGATTCTGCTGATTGTAACTGGCGGGTTCTTTTTTGTGCGGTCGCTGAACCAACCAGCAACCAATGGTCAGCCTCTTGGAAATCCACAACGACCCGAATTGACTCCGATCAGTGCGCAGGTGCCTCCGTTTGAACAGTTGGCTGGCGGTCAGGGACTCGCGCCACGCCGATCGGGTGATGCGTCAGCGGCGGACGGGATTCGCCGTCCGCGGTCGATTGAGCCGCGGGGTGAGTTAGACGATGACGAAGTCGAAACGATTCAGTTGTTCCGCAAGTGCTCAAAGTCGGTTGTCTTTATCACCACCATTGTGCGTCACCTAAATCGATTGACACTGAACCCGATTGAGATTCCCCACGGAACCGGCACAGGTTTTATTTGGGACAAAAACGGACACGTCGTTACCAACTACCATGTCGTCGAGGGTGCTGATCAAGGTTCGCAACGAATTAACGTCATTCTCGCGGATTCGACGAGTTTGCCAGCTAGCCTTATTGGTTTCTCTCTCAACCGTGACATCGCCGTCTTGAAACTTGATGCATCGCCAGATCGCTTGGCCGAATTGCAGCCGATTTTGGTTGGTTCTTCAAACGATTTGATCGTCGGTCAGAAAGTGTTTGCGATCGGCAATCCGTTCGGTTTCGACCAGACGTTGACTACGGGCGTTATCAGCGGACTGGAACGGACCATTCGCGGACGGAACAACAATCTAATCGAAGGTTTGATTCAAACCGACGCGGCAATCAACCCAGGTAATTCAGGTGGTCCGTTGCTAGACAGCAGCAGTCGGCTGATTGGCGTGAACACAGCAATCTACAGCCCATCCGGGGCTTACGCGGGAATAGGTTTTGCAATTCCGGCGGACTCCGTCAATCGCCTGGTTCCACGTTTAATCTACGGCAAGGTCGATGGCCCGGCCCTGGGAATCGGCTTGATGCCAGCCGCATACAGTCAGCGTGTGGCACGACGAATTCGTGTTGACGGGGTCATTGTTCGAAATGTCAGCCCAAATAGCGCCGCGGCCGACGCTGGCTTGCGGCCGTCACAGATATCAACTGATGGCGAAATCGATGACCTAGGTGACATGATCATCGAAGTCAACGAGACTCGCGTGCGGACCACGGAAGACCTTTTCGATTTCCTTGACAAACATAAAGTCGGGGATCAGATTACGATCACCGTAATTCGTGACGCGGAGACGATACGCGACGTGGAGACGCGTGAGGAGCTTACGCTCGAATTAAAAACCCGTTTGAAACGGCAATCGTTCAACGAATGAACGGCGCGCGCAAGAGTGCGGATAGTAGCGATGGGCAACACCGTTAGCGCCAAAAAAACCCAGCGGATTGCGCCGCCGGGTGTTTCCGAAAACGATGAGCGCTCAAACCCACTGATCGGACGCTCTGGGACGTTCGTCCCAAGCATTGACAATGAGTGTCTCTAGCGTGAGACGCTTCTTTTTGGACTCAGCAACCAATTTGCTGATCGATTCCAGCGCCTCCGCCGCTTTGATCTTGCCACGATAGGTCCGTGGCTGCCGCCGCTTGTCGTAACCAAGGTAGAAACAATGTCGGCCGGTCTTCTCTTTCATCGGAAAAATCTGGCCGATCTTCTTGCCCCGAAGTGCCACTTCGTACCCGGTTTGCAGCGGTCTAAAAGTGTATTTGGACTTTGCCATAAC
>CBDUAB010000886.1:0-2780 GCA_965365045.1 uncultured Planctomycetales bacterium | reverse complement strand
TTGGCGTGACTGGAGTTCAGACGTGTGCTCTTCCGATCTGGGAAACTCTCACCTGCTGCTCGCCTAAGTTGGAAGTACGGGCCATCAGTTTTCGGACGTTGTCGCGATTCCATAGCGAGGTGGATCTCCGTCCAGGCGCGCAATTCCGCCGTACACTTTTCGTTGGTCAACATTCTGCATTGGCCGTCGAAATATGGGCGTTGGATGCTGCGCGGCCGCGGAGCTAACATGGGGCGCCGACGGTCCGACCGGTACGCGGGTCACTTGCACACGATCCTCGTAGCGCAAATTTGTCTGCGGTACGCGGACGGTACGTGTTTCCGGCACGACTTCGCGGCGGGTTGTCGGCACTTGGATAGTTTGTTGCCGATTCTCCCAATTCGTATACGGAACCAAGTGATACGCCAAATGTGGCCCCTGAAAGATGTTCCACTGACCATGCCAACGCGGCTCCCATGTATATCGGGTGACCGGCACATAGCTGTTTCGAACGACGTTGCGCATTTCAGTCGTATAGCGATTGCGATAGATCGTTTGCTGTAGATCGCGATATTGCACATCGTTGACCGGCTGTTTGACAACCGTACGCGTCTCGCGATAAGTGACGCCGTTCTGTTGATAATAACGAACGTCATCCGCGGCCCCGGCCGTTGCAGCCACGCATCCAACCAGTAACGCCATGTTGCCGAATCGTAACACGAGCCTATTCCCTTTCTGCCCGCGGGGGACGATGATAGGAACGAACTTTCATCAGTAGCCCGACGCGTGAGGGTCACTACTGCATTCACGTAAATCCGTGGAACGATTAACCTTGTGTCCCTCGCTCGCGCGTCGGGCTACCGTTGCTAGTGCAACTTCAAAACTCGCGAGTCGGGCTTGTGTGTCTATTTTCAATGTGCGTTCCTGCACCCCACGGGCGACTTCGCCCCCTTTGCCTCCTCATCGGCAAAACCGGTATACTCGCGTTACGATCAGTTCCACGGAGGACTCTCTGGGTGGAATTTTGTTGCTGTCATGCATGCAAACCGCTGTCATGCGGCGAAGGAATTGGACAGTACTAAATTCCGGTTTTTCTCTGCTTCCTTACCCAATTGGGAACGAGACAGCGGAAATCGACCCTTTGCCCATTCCAATTGCAGACCCATTTCAATGAGGAAGCGACCATGCTCGAGCAGGAATTCGTTGCCATATTGAGATGCGTGGAAACTGGCAACGAACTTCGCTTGCTGGATGAACCCGCACTGGCAAAGCTGAATACCGCGATCACCAATGGTCAAGTCACGACACGTGTCGGGCAGAAGCTCGATCGGCCTCTCGAGGCAGCTCTTGTTAACACGGACAGCTCGTGGGTCTATCAAGTGCTCGATGGGATTCCGGTGCTTTTGTCCGAACAAGCCATTCCGTACCAAGAGCACGCCGAAGGCCAAAATTGATGACAGAGAAAACGATCTTCAAGAAAATCATCGATGGCGAGATACCAGCCGATATCGTCCACGACGACGAGCACTGCCTGGCGTTTAAGGACGTGGCCCCGCAAGCACCCACGCATGTGTTGGTGATTCCCAAGAAAGAGATTCCCTCACTAGCGGAATTGACCGCGGAGGATCAAGCACTTGTGGGACACATCCTGCTTGTGATCAAGCGGCTCGCCGACGACCTTGGCTTGGCAACTGACGGCTATCGCGTCGTTACCAACTGTGGCAGTGACGGCGGACAGTCCGTCAACCATTTGCATTTCCATTTGCTTGGCGGCCGGGTGCTGGATTGGCCACCGGGCTAAATGACCGAGCGCGATTCTGCAACAGACGCTTGGAAAAATCCGGAATTAGGATTTCGTCGTGCGATGGTCCGCCAATTCACTCAACGAATTGTCGGCACGAGTCTACGCATGCGATCCCAGAAGCGAGACGTGCGTCGTGGCGGCGGTGCTTTGAGCGAGGCAGCAGCTTTGTCTCGTTTTGCGCGTGCGCGTGCCACCCGTGACTTATCAGGCGGAACATACGACAGCAAGTACCGTAGCCAGTAACGTTCCAACGTTGTTTGACAGTCACCCATCCGACCTTCGCGCAATTGCAAATCCGCGAGCGCGATGATCTTGCCTAGCTCGTTCCGCTCGCTCCGCGTGAACGCCAAATCGAACAACTCGATGTCATCGAACCACACCGTACCGGGGCCCAAGACGTCCATCCCGACGCGTAAGTCGGACACTGAATCGACGGGCAGATCGTCGATCCAGAATTCATGTGAATGCCAGCCTGAGTCGGTCACCGACGATTCTTGCTGTGCAGGAATGTCCAGTTGTCGTGAGAATGATTCGTCGCTATTTGCACTCTCAACGAGTAACCGAACTCTTGCTCGTGCGGTTTGCGGTTTTTGTTTCATCCAAACGCGAAGTAACAATTGCCCCGTTTGGGGCGTCGTAAATGGTTCGCTACGCACCCAAGCCAGGGGAGCCTTGCTGATAACTCGCAAACTTTGGGCACCATTGTGATGAACGCGCTGATCGGCTGTAACTTCGACTTCGGCCACGCGTGTGCTCGTCCAACCTTGTAAGGGTTGCGGCATTTCAAAGCCTGAGTTCACCGCGACCGGCATCGGCCGTGGCGCGGTCAACTGTTGAACCCGCGCGCTTAGTTCGGCAATTTGAGTTCGCAATCCCGGCAATACGTGATTTGGCAGCTCATTGCGAATCGCCAACACACGCACATCCGTGCTCGTCAGCACGCCCGCCAAGACGTCATATGGTTGCATTTGAAAGGTCCACCAAACCCCGTCGTTGG
>CBDUAB010000885.1:0-2781 GCA_965365045.1 uncultured Planctomycetales bacterium | reverse complement strand
CGTCCCACATCAAGAACTTCCACTCGCCGTGCTCGATGTCCGAATACGGTTTGAGGCGTCCCGCGCGAAGTAACTGGCCGGGGCGAATTCGGCCGTCTTTGCCTTCCTTAATCTCAACAAGAAAAGGAGCGTCCGTGAATTTCTTGGTGTAGTCGAGAAAGTACTTCGTCTTCTGCTGGTGATGGAACTCGGTGAGCAACACGTGGTTCACGGCCATCCACCACGCGCCGTCCTGGCCCGTGTTCACGGCGACCCATTCGTCGGCGTATTTGGCGACCTGGCTAAAGTCCGGCGAGAAGACCCATAGCTTGGTTCCGTTGTGGCGCCCTTCCGCTAGAAAGTGGCAATCAGGTGTCCTCGTCATGCCAATGTTGGCGCCCATCGATACGAGCATCTTGGCGTGATACCAGTCGGCGCTTTCCTGCACGTCGGTTTGTTCACCCCAAGTTTCTGGCGAGGCCGTCGGTAGGTCGCAGTACCAGTCGTAGAACGAAAGCGAGACACCGCCGATGAGCTGCATCAGACGTGCTCCCGATGCATAGCTGATCATCGACATGGCCGGGATCGGCGAGAAACCGGCGATGCGATCCGGACCATGCTTCTTGATGGTGTGCACCATCGATGCGGCGATGATTTCCAGCACGGTGTCCCAGTCCGCGCGCCGCAAGCCGCCCTTGCCTCGCGCTTGTTGCCAGCGCCGGCGCGCTTCCGGGTTTTCGACTAGACTCGTCCATGCATCAACCGGATCCAAATGGTCAGCCCGCGCCTTGCGCCAGAGGTCGATCAGCGCGCCGCGAATGTACGGGTATTTGACACGGAGTGGGCTATAAAGGTACCAACTATAAGAAATACCTCGCTGGCAGCCGCGTGGTTCATAGGGCGGCAAGCCCGCCTCAAGCAACGGATAATCGAGTCCCTGCATTTCCCAGGTGACGATCCCGTCCTTGACATAGATGTTCCATGTACACCCGCCGGTGCAGTTTACACCGTGCGTACTGCGGACAACTTTGTCGTGTTGCCAACGATTGCGGTAGAACTCTTCCCACTGCCTGCCTTGCGGATTGACTTCGTCGCGTATCCAGGCAATTGCATCTTGCATCAAGCTCATCGATAACCTCGCGTCAAACTAATGACTTGCTCGCGGACTGGCGTCCACCAGCGGCTGGCGAACACTGTGAAAACGGCGTTTCCAAATCGCGTCAAAACCAAAGACAAAGGCGCCGGCCCCCATCAACCCCATCAGCAACAACGCTACCCGGCTGGCCGACGGCTCGGATGGACTCTCACCGGCCGCCGACTCGAAGTAAGCAGTCAAGGCGTGGATTTCATCGTTCGTCATCGGCTTGTCCTTAAAGACTGGCTGCATCGTCTCGGTGCCGGGAGCCATCAACCAGGCAGCTAACGACTTTCGACCTTTTAGCCTCTCGTAGACGTTTGTGAGGTCCGGTCCCAGGCGACCCCCACCCAAGGCAGAGGTGTCGTGCATGCTGTGGCAGGAAATACAGGAAGTGCCACCGCCAGCCAATCGTTGACGACCAAGAAATATCGCCCGTCCCTGGTCGCGATCCACGTCCGTAAACGGCTTGTTCGAAATCTGCAAACCCTTGAATTGAGATTCTTCGAGTTTGGATTCCGCCGCGATCAGGTCGAGCACGTTCTCGGCCCGCTCTTGCGTCATGCCTGGCGGCGTGGGCATGATGACAACGCCGCCCGACTCGTCGAGAATCTTTCGAGCGTGAGCATCACCACTGTCGATGACGGCTTTGGGATTCATCATGAAGTCGATCAACCATTCGCGGTTCGGTTGTTGTCGCTCGGTAATGCCTTTCAGATCGGGACCCGTCAATCTGCCGCCGCCAATGGTGTGGCAACTCATGCAGTTCTGGCGAAAGTAATCCGGTGTGTCCTGGCCTAAGAGGATCGTTGGGAATAAGACACCGGCAAGCACGATATGAACGGCCCTCCGCAACTGCTCGCGCAACGCATTGGTCGTTTGAACTCGTATCGAGTTGGCCAGACACGAATGCCGCCGCGACGACTCACACGCAAAATTTGTTGTGTTCTCCATGACTCTTTCGTGTGTTGATGGCCGCCGCTGCTGGCTAACCTTCGCCTTGAACATGCTTAGCCGGCGCGGCCGCGTACGTTGCGAGAAAGTCGCTTTCATGTCGCCGCCGGTGCTGCCTCTTTTTTCTTGACGCTTTGCATTTGGCGTGCCAGGGCGACGGGAGTTTCCCGGAATAGCCTGAAATGCGGCGGATTGGTTCAAAGCACGCTTTAACTGATGTGCGGATCCGCGCGTTTGCGAGCCAATTGGGCACGTTTCATGTTGGATTACACCAATTCGCACACCTCAACCCCTCCCGAGAATGGTCTAAAAGCCCCCAAGATCACTAGACAGCGGGCGCCGGCACGTTATATTCAGGACAACATGATCCTGTTTTCCTGATTGGGGTCGAACGTATCATTCCATATAAAGGACGTCAAGGTCCTTAATTGGAGTTTTGAAGTTTTGATTCTGGTGCCACGCCATAGAGAGAAACGATGATCTCCCAAACGGTTGAGTATGCGCTGCGCGCTATCGTGACGATTGCGCAGCACAACGGTGAGGCCTGCACGTCTCAGCAGATTTCCAAGATCACGCAGGTGCCAGCGCCCTACTTATCCAAATTGATGCAGGGATTGGTGCGTGCGGGGCTTGTCAAGTCACGCCGTGGATTACACGGCGGTTTTGTTTTGGTGGAGAAGCCAGAAAAACTGTCGATTTGGGACGTTGTGGAC
>CBDUAB010000884.1:0-2782 GCA_965365045.1 uncultured Planctomycetales bacterium | reverse complement strand
TTCGGCGCGATTGGTCACGACCCACAGGCGATCACCTTCGATGCAGGGTGCCGAGCAAATGCCCTGTTCCGGCCAATCGTTGGCCTTGCCCTGTGAAAGCTTGTCGCGCGTTAATTGCCAAAGGAACTGGCCGGTCTTCTCATCGAAGCAGAGAACACAACCCTTATCACGGTCTTCATGTTTCGGTCGGTAATTACCGTCGTTATTGGTTCCAACAAAGACCTTGCCGGCAGCGACGATCGGGTTGCCGTAGGTCTGCGACCCGAGTTTGGCGATCCAAAGGACGTTCTTCGCCTCCTGCTTGTCTGGGCCACGCTCGATCGGCGCCTGGAAGTCGATGGACAGGCCCGTCATCGGACTCATCATGTTGCGACTGGGGCCGCCGCCCCACATGGGCCAATTGCCCGTGAGGACGCGGGTTGGTGGGGATTCCTCCACCACGGCATTGGATGCTGTCACGTCATCCAGGTTCACCGACGACTCCTGTGATGCACTGCGACCCACGACGAGGAGGGCGACGGCGAGGCAACAGAAGAGGTGACCAAGCAACCTTTGCATGCTAATGAATGGTCTGTTCACGAAATAACACCCTTCCTGATCCAGAATGACCGGTCTAATAAACACCGTGTTTAGGCACTCGGAACCATCAAGAATACCAACGACCACTCAGTTTCACACTAGGCTCTGTTTCAAAACTCGCAAAGGCTCGGTCAGAATGACACGCTAACGGTGCTTCATCAAAACGGTATTGGAAATCATCGTGCGGACGACTGGTTGCGCCCACGCCAAACAAATCATTCTGTATGTTTCTGTACGACTCAATAACAACCAACACGGAAACGTCGATGCGCAAACGGTTCCTAGCTGGTTATCGGCAGCTATGTCGCAAACGAGGATTTCTAGCAAAAAAAGCGATTGTTAACGGCGAATAAATTTAAACAGGACGGCCAATTTGTCAGTTACAGTTGAGCCCGCTATGATGGGTTCGTTTTGCCCCGATGACTGATTTACGAGAAAGAATATGAAAACGATTATCGCATTGATTGTGCTTGGCCTGGTCGAATCGACCTTTGCAGAAGATTGGACCCAGTGGGCCGGTAACGACCGACTCTGCATATGGAGTGAAACAGGGATTTTGGAAAAGTTTCCTACGGACGGTTTAAAACCGACCTGGTCCGTGCCAATTGGTTCTGGCTATTCCGGACCAGTTGTGTCTGAAGGCCGGGTATTCGTAACGGACTACCGCCCCAAGCCGGAAACTAAAATCCTGGAAGCCATGGAGCGCGTGATCTGCCTGGATGAACAGACTGGGGAGATGTTGTGGACGCGCGAGTGGGAAACACACTACCGCCGTCAGATGCATTCCTACGCCACCGGCCCTCGGGCCACTCCGTTGGTCGATTCAGGGCGACTTTACACGCTCGGCGCGACCGGAATGATGCATTGCTTCGACGTCGAAAGCGGGGAAGTGTTGTGGGAGTACGATGCATTGGAAGAGTTTGGCGCGGAGGTTCCCGCGTTTGGCGTGTCTGCCGCGCCGATAGCGTGGAAAGACACAGTCATCTTCGTATGTGGAGGCCGTGACGGCCTACTGCGCGCCTTCGACAAGGTAACCGGGAAAGAAAAATGGAAGGCACTGCCGGCGGATTATGAAATGCCTTACTCAGCGCCAGTCATCCTTGAGATTGCCGGCACGCAACAGTTGATTCAATGGGACCAACAGCAGCTTAGCGCGCTGAATCCAGACAATGGCGAGGTTGTTTGGCAGGTCCCTTTCCGGGCGAAATCGAACATGGCGTTGGCTCGACCGGTGCTGATCGGTGATCGATTGCTGATTAGTGGGTTTTATGATGGTTCGATGCTTGTAGAAGTAACCACGGATGGTGCGAAAGCGCTCTGGAAGAATGGAGGCGAAGGGGAGAAGCCCCACCAGACGTTGAGCTTGCATGCAGTCATCACGACACCCATCGCAGCAGGGGAGCATTTCTACGGAACATGCAGCTATGGTGAACTGCGTGGACTGCGGCTGGCCGACGGCGAAAGGGTCTGGGAACAGAAAGACATTACCCGCCAAGGTCGTTGGGGTTCGATGTTTTGGGTCAAGAACGGCGATCGCTATTTTGTTAACAACGATCTTGGCGAACTCTTAATCATGCAATTCACTCCGAGCGGTGCGAATGTGATCGACAGAACGAAGCTCATTGAGCCGGATACAAATTGTGGTTTCGGTCCCCGGCGTTTTGGCGAAGCTATGGTGAATTGGGTGCAACCAGCCTACGCCAACCGGCATGTGATCATTCGTAATGATTCCGAGATACGGCGCGTGTCCCTCGAAGCAAAACAACACTAGATGTACGTCCCACCCTTGTAATCCAGATCCTGCCTGATCTGAACATTGACGCAAGCCGGTTGACCACTCAGCAGTGCGCGATCGATGGCCGGCCGTATTTGGTTGGGCTCAGTCACATGTTCGCCGTACCCTCCCAGCGCCTCAACGACTCGATCGTAGCGGGTCGGGGCGAGTTGCGTCGCCACCAAACGTTCGACGCCGAAAGCGTGCGCCTGTGGTCGCATCATCTGGCCCCAGGCCGCGTCGTTGCCAACGATTCCCACGATCGGCAGTTTGAACCGTATCGCGGTGTCGTACTCGAATCCGTTCAACCCAAAGCTGCCGTCACCGTATACGATGATGACCCGCTTGTCCGGATGGGCGATCTGCGCCGCGATGGCAAACGGCATTCCGACTCCCAGCGTTCCCAAAGGTCCCGGGTCCATCCAGAAA
>CBDUAB010000883.1:0-2786 GCA_965365045.1 uncultured Planctomycetales bacterium | reverse complement strand
ATTCGCGTATTCGGGCTTCGCGCCGCACCCGGCTCGCCGCGGATTCCGTGTACACGTTGAGGGTAGACATTGGGAATAGAAACGACGACTTTACGGAAGCCGGCAATGCATCGACGATAGGGCTATTTGCGGGCGCATCGGCTTTGGACGGTGGAACCCCACTTGCAACAACTTCGTTCGATGCTAATTTCCTTCTCGATGGAACATTCGCTGGCCCTCTCACGCTTGACTACGTCAGCAACGGTTCTCCGCCGAGTGGCAACATCTTCATCTCATTACAATCCACAGGCGCCAATCGCTCCCATTTTGACAACGTGCGTCTTGATGTGGTTCCAGAGCCGTCGTCGATTACCCTGGTCTTTTTGGCACTTCTTGGTGTAGTCAGGCTGCGTCGCAAGTAACGCCGTTCCCGGCACATGGCCTGATCAAAATAAAGCTGAAATAGCTCGAACGGGCTGGAGAGAAAGGTCTCTCCAGCCCGTTTTTTCGTTGAAGGCCATTAATGCAAACGCACGACACAATGCTAGAATCTAAGATGACCTCGTTTTAGTTGGTGCATCCCAGGTGTTTTCTGTTTCGTTGACGGTTCGCTCAATGGCACAACACAAGCACGTCACATCGACGTGGCAACAAATAATCTGCCTCACTCTAGGAATCTGCTTTCTGCCCGCTTGTGATCAACAGAGTCGCGTAAAGTCTGATCCGGCAACGAGCGTCAATTCTGTTCGCGATAACGCGGTTGCTCGCGAACCCACGGCGATCCAAGCTTCGAGCCTTCCGATACTGGACACCGGTGAATCCTTGCAAGCGGGGGACCCGACGACAGAAGGCTGGGAAACGGAAAGCTACAGCGAACACGCGCAAAAACAATTGAAGTTGGTCGGCCGCTTGCTGACTGGCGAACAAACGGCTGACAAGAAGACGCTGGACTCGCTTATCGCTGCAGACTATTCGTCGGACACGCTGTCGCCGCCGATGGCTCTGGTGCACAGCGATGAGCAATTCCACATTTCACGATTCGACGAAAGTCAGCTTGAACCAAAACCTGGCGAGGGTGTGGAAAGGGGCGCCGACCGGTTTCTCAAAGTAATGGAACCGCTACGGCACAAGTTCCAGGGCCTGGAAAGTCAGCGTTTCAAATTCAAGCTGTTTCGGGTCGAAGTGAACGACCGCCAAATGAAAACTCGACAGTATTTTCACCTCAGCGGGCGTTCCAACAAGGAGTCGCGCGAGTTCAACGCAACTTGGATCGTTGACTGGATCTTGGACCCTGACTCCGATTTGCCTCGCATTCGTTCGATCGTCGTGGATCAGGCTGAGCAAGTGACGTTCAAGACAGACGATCGTCCGCTGTTCGCTGACTGTACGAAACCCCTGTTAAGTCTCAATAGCTCGTACCACGACTGTCTGTTACGAGGCATCCAACATTGGCAGTCACGTCTAGAATCCCCGCTGGGAGTCTACAACTTTGCTCATCACGGTTTGGCGATCGCGGATGTGAACGGTGACGGCCGCGATGACATTTACATTTGCCAAACGGGTGGCTTGCCGAATCATCTATTCGTGCAACAACCGGATGGCACGTTGCGCGATGTAACAGCCGAGTCGGGAGTGGATTACCTGGACAACACGCGCAGCGCCTTGATCGTCGATTTGGACAACGATGGTGATCAAGACATGGTGTTGGCGCTAACGACCGGCCTGTTGTTCCTGGAGAATGACGGCGAGGGCAATTTCCAGGAACGAGTCCGAATTCGCAGCGTCCGTCAGGCTTTTTCATTAGCATCCGCCGATTATGATCAAGACGGTTTGCTGGACGTGTACATTTGTGTCTACTACGGTGGTGGTTCCGATGTTGCCGAACTGCCGTTTCCATTGCCATACTTCGATGCCGCGAACGGTGGCGAGAACTTTCTTATTCACAATGACGGCAATTGGAAGTTCTCAGACGTGACAGAGCAAACGGGGCTCAATGATGACAATCGGCGATTCAGTTTCGCGGCCGCTTGGGAAGACGACGACAATGACGGCGACCTTGATCTACTGGTTGTCAACGACTATGGGCCGAATCATCTTTACCGAAACCAGCAAGGAACGTTCAGCAATGTCGCACAACAAGCTGGTTTGGTTGACGGCGCTTTTGGGATGTCCGCTACGTTTGGCGATTTCGACCATAACGGCCGTTTGGATATCTACGTTTCGAACATGTTCTCGGCGGCGGGGAATCGGATCACGTTTCAGCCTCAATTCAAAACTCAGATGACGGAAACGATCCGCGCTCGATACCAGCATCTCGCACGAGGTAATTCGCTCTTCCAAAACCTCGGCGATGGTTCGTACCGCGATGTCAGTGTCTCAAGTGGCGTAACGATGGGCAGGTGGAGCTGGGGGTCGTTGTTTGTGGACATCAACAACGATAGTTGGGAAGACCTATTGGTTGGGAATGGTTTCATCACGGGACAATCCACGGATGATTTGTGAAGCGTCTTATGGCGGCAGGTCGTGTCGCAATCTCCCGTCGATCCTAGCGAGTTCGATGTTGCTAACGACAAGCAATCAGCGTTTCGCAAGAGTTTGGCCCACCTCAACCAGCTCTTGCGCGAAGGAGGAACGCTCAGCGGTCACGAGCGGAATTGTGCCTTCTTGAATGTTCCCGAGTCGGGTTCTTTTGCCAACGTTTCAGCCGTCACCGGATTCGATTTTGCCGACGACGCGCGCGGGCTGGCTGTGTCAGACTGGGATCAGGACGGCGACTTGGACGTTTGGGTCACCAATCGGACCGCGCC
>CBDUAB010000882.1:0-2788 GCA_965365045.1 uncultured Planctomycetales bacterium | reverse complement strand
AAGAATCGCCAAACGCGGCGCCGTATTTGTTCTCACTGCGCTCTTGGTAACCCCCGCATCGCGCTGCCTGGGCGATGACAATCAAGACGGTATTGCTGCGCTCGTACAACTGCTAAACGACATCGATGACACAGAATTCCAGCTCGATTTACTTAAGGGCATCCAAGAAGGACTCCGCGGACGTCGTCAGCTGGAAATGCCGAGCGCATGGCCCGATCTCTATGAATCCAAGCTTGCTAACAGTTCAAACAGCGATGTTCGCGCTCGCGCTCGCGCCCTGGCTCTGATTTTCGGCGATCCCAAAGCGCTCGCGGCGCTGCGCAAGGTCATACACGACGCAACGAAACCTATCGACGAGCGGCGCGACGCTCTTCAATCGTTGGCCGGTGTCCGCCCGACTGGTTTTGCCGACGATCTGCTGTCGTTACTAAATCAACCAGACTTGAATGATCTGGCGATCAAGTCGCTGGCGGAGCAAAACGACGTCCGCATTCCTCCTGCTGTTCTGGCGGCGTATCCCAGCTTGGATCGCGAACGGCGACATCTGGCGTTGGACACACTCAGCGCACGGATTCCCTTCGCCACAGCAATGCTCGCGGCACTAGAAACAGGCGCCATTCCACGTATTGACGTGACAGCGGACATAATTCGCAAACTTGAATTGCTGGGTGACGATTCGATCCAAAAAGCGGTCGCCCAGAGCTGGGGCACGACGCGCTCGACACCCGCCGAAAAACAACAGCGAATTGCTGAACTCAAGAACGCGCTGACCGCCGACAACGAGCGCGCACCGAACCTACCGCACGGCCGAGCGCTGTTTGCCCGCACCTGCCAGCAGTGTCACAAGCTGTTCGGCGAAGGCGAGGAAGTCGGGCCGGAAATCACGGGCTCACACCGTGCGAATTTGGACTACCTGTTGCTGAACGTAGTCGACCCAAATGCAGCGGTTGGCAAGGACTACCAAGCGTGGAACATCGCGACCGATGACGGACGTGTGTTGGTCGGTTTGGTGACCAATGAAACGGCCAGGACTTTGACATTGCGAACTTCGACCGCGGCGCTCACGGTCGACAAGGATGAAATTGAGGAGCGTGTCCAGACCGACCTGTCGATGATGCCGGAAGGCCTGTTCGATCAACTGACGTCGGAGCAGCTTCAAGACCTCGTGGCATATTTGGCGTCGCCGACTCAAGTTTCGCTGCCGACAGAGTAAGGCGAGGAGAAGTCCGTGATAGCGACGAAAACCGTTCCAATTAGACTTGGCCGAGACTACGTGGGGCTGCGCGTTTCTGAGCACGTCGCCATCCTGCGACCGCCGCCAGCCGAACCGATCCATGACGCCGCGGTAGCAGTTCACGCCGCACTTCAACAGCCCATCGGGTCCGCGCCGTTGGCAAATCTGATTAACCAAACCAAGCCCCGCTCGGTCGTCATCACGATCAGTGACATCACGCGTCCAGTTCCCAACGAGCCTGTCGTATCCGCGATTCTCACGACTCTCAACGCCGCCGGCATCCGTGACGAACAAGTCACCATTTTGATTGCGACTGGCATGCACCGTCCCAGTACGGAAGCCGAACGTATTTTGATGCTGGGCGAGAACCTTTTACGCCGCTGTCACGTGCTTGACCACCAAGCGGACGACGCAGCCACATTGCGGCGCGTGGCGAATAACCCGCCGGTCAGCATCAATCGTACATTCCTCGACGCGGATTTTCGTATTGTCACGGGTTTGATCGAGCCGCACTTTATGGCCGGATTCTCCGGGGGCCGCAAAGGGATCTGTCCAGGCCTTGCCGACCTCGCGACGGTGGAGCGCTTTCACGGTTACCAAGTGATGGGCGATCCGCGTGCCGACAATGGCGTGTTGGACGGCAACCCGTGTCACGAAGAGGCTTTGCGCATCGCGCGAATTGTCGGTTGCGATTTTCTTGTTAATGTATCCATCACACACGATCGCGAGTTGTCTGGTGTCTACTGTGGCGACATGGAGAAAGCACACCTTGCCGGCTGCGAGGCAACACGTAGACTGACGACAGTAAAGCTTGACAACGCATTCGACCTGGTGATTTCGTGCGGTGGTGGTTATCCGCTCGACGCGACTTATTACCAAACGGTCAAAGGCATGGTAGCCGCGCTGCCGGCAACTCATGACACTTCGACACTCGTTGTTGTGTCGCGCTGTGATGAGGGAATCGGCTCAACGGAGTACGCAGAATTGATGATGCGGTGGGGAACCGACTGGAGTGGCTTCCTGGATCACATATCCACCAGTGGCGTCACCACCAAAGATCAATGGCAGATGCAAATGCAAACGCGGGCAGCAAAGAAAATCACAGCCCAGCGAATCCATCTTGCTTGCGACGGATTGCCATGGGAGCAGCAGCAACAGATGGGAGTCACACCTATCACGGGAGCCGGCGCGGCCATCGAACGCTGCGCCGCGTTCGCCGCGCGATATGATAAACAACATCCACAAAGTCGCATTGCCGTGATTCCCGACGGACCGTACACGATGCTTGAATTCGTCCGTTAGCCACGGATACGGAGAATGCCTAAGGACTAACGCCTGAGGAAATCCGACATCCTTATGACCAACACTGGCGATTTGCTGAGAAAAAAACGCACTATTACGGCTAAGGGCTCGTTCCTAGGTTTGTGTCCGCGATTGGGCATTCGTCATTGTTCATTAATTCATTCCCTAGTGATTAGTCCTTAGACATTAGTCATTCACTACTTCGACTGTTTGACTTAGACCCCCGCAGCCTTGTGCCGCGGGTGAATCAGG
>CBDUAB010000881.1:0-2789 GCA_965365045.1 uncultured Planctomycetales bacterium | reverse complement strand
TAGTTGGACAGCGCCACTTTGGCGTTGATTCTTGCTGTAAGTCGTGTGATTGAAACGTCATCGGTTGGGGTCCGTCGTGTCGGGAAGGCAGGATTTGATGCGAGTTATGTCGATGCCTAACTCCGTCAGACGTTGGAGTCGCGTTTTCGAATGCGATACGCGGGCTTGTCGGTTGCGACGTTGGTAGTAATGTTGCTTTTCGAGTTCTTCTTCGAACCGTTGGCGACGGGCGGTACGAGGCAGGTCGACTGCGTCCAACCAGACGTTCATCGCGCTTCGAACTTGTTCCACGCTGATCCGGTCTACTTGATCGTCCGATGAGTTGTCGTATCCCTGACGCACGCGGGCACAGAACAGATGGCTGAGCTGTGTCACGTAGAAGTGTCGATGCACACACCTCCAACCGCGGACTTCGTAGTGGTCCATCCCCAGTTCTTCTTTGCCTTCGCGAAAACAACTCTCGATCGAGCAGCGACCGAAGGCGACCCGCAGCAGCCAACGTAGCGTGACGTATTCGCCCGTGACCGGATTCCGTTCGCCAGGTACACAGTTGGCGAGGAAGTACTTTACCTCCTCGGTCAACACATTGCGAGCCACGACCACACAATGTCGCCGCGTCGGTAAACCGCTTTCGTCTTTGCGCCAGAATATGGCCCACTTCACTTCCCATACTTCGGGCCCCTTGTCGGTGTCTTTGATGCGGTACCGCTGCCACGACTGCTTGCGGAACACAGGCGAGTGCTTCGCCAGGTTGCGCACTTCGCTGGAGTGGTAGCCCGCGGCCAGACGCGGATATCCCTTTGGACGCCCACGCCCTGTGTTTTCCGGACGTTCGTGCAGTACTCTCGGCTTTCGCACCCAGCCATGAAAGTCGACGGGAACTTCGGCCACGAACGCCTGCCCACGCTCCTGCAATGCATCGAGGAACTTGCCATCGCGGCCGTACAACTCGTCGAACGTCCAAGCGGAAACGCATACGCCATTGGCCAATGCCCGATCGATCATCTCCACGGCAATCTGTGGTTTCGTACGGAACTCGATCTCCTCTGGGACATGCGTTTTTTTCGGCGCGCTGGGTCATTCGCGAACTCTTCCGGCAAGTAGACGGCGCTATCGAGTAACACTTGAAAGCCAGGTGCCGAGTAGCTGAGGTGAACGCCGACCACACAATTGTCGACCTTACCACGATTGCCGTTGTATTGCCGACCAACACCCACAGTATGCCGGCCGCTCTTGGCCGTGCCTGATTCGTCCACGCAACCGATCGCCGCGGGGTGAGCATGTTCTTGGACCACAATCTGTTGGCAACGGTCTCGCAGCTTCTCTTCATCCCACTTGATCGACTCGAGAAACCGCTGTAGCGTCCGGGGCGCGGTCTTGAATTGCAGGGCGATGGCCTCGGCCGTCTTACGCTGCAAATTGGATAGTTGTCCTTTGACATAAACCTGCAACAACCTTCGAGCATCGCCTCGTCCAAAACAATCGGCGAACAACCCGAGAAACAAAGACAGCTTCCTACCCAACGCTGAAATCTGCTCTAATGTCATCTTTGACGATCCTCCGTGAGTCTTCCATGACTTTGAAACAATGCGGAGGATCGTCTTTTTTGTCACCTGCCTACAATCGCAATTGAGTCACTGGCCGCAACTTCCGCCTGCAACAGAGGTTAGTCGTGCTAGCATGAGCTAAAGTGGCGCTGTCCAACTAACAGATCACAACATTTGTCACGACGCACTGAAGGATGCGATCCTTGATGTGTTGAGCAATTGAACCACAAGACGTTGGCAGGCGACCAACTCGATCGCCGCTAACGCACAAAGCGGCAAGGTCCCGCTGCGCGGGATCGCCTTGAGTATCTGGCAGACTGCCAGAATCTGGTAAACTAAAACCATGCATAGCGGGTCTCGCGTCCGCAACGAGCGGCGACCGCTGTGCGTTTCGTAGACGATCTGAAGGCGACGATTTTATTCGACTTGAGTGATGAACGCTCCAGCGCATCGAAGACTGAACACCTGGAAATCGTGCGCATGGCACCTTGTCTTCGGCGGCATCGTTGGCCTATCCGTTGCAGCAATCATTTCCGTGACTTCGAACATTCCCAATGATTCCCAAATTGTTGTGGGTTGGACAAATGTCGGTGCATTAGTTGGCTTTCTGATATGGCTCTGCAGGGCGTCCAAGGAAAGTGCGGCACTACGCACTTCAAGGCATTCCGAAAATGACGCCAGTCCCATGACGGAGAATCCACCCGCTTCCTTCCTCAGTCGCTTGGCTCAATATATTGATTGCGACGAAAAAGAGATCAGCCGACCGCGCGAGCTACCCAAATCGCGAATGCCGTTCTGGAGTCTCCTTGATTTCCGGACATCGCACGGTCCAGGGCCAACGTCGCTAATTAGGGGTGCGCTGCATCGCATTCGAGATAAATTGCATGGCCCAAGAAGATTGGAATACGTCCGGCGAGTTCTCGATGAAATTCGGCGAGCCAACGCTACGCGGAGAACGCACGATTTCCAATTCAGTGTGAGTAACCTGCTTTTGGCGATGGCTTTCATCGCTCTGATTCTTGGTTGCCTGAACGTATTGCTCAGCTTACTTTGACACCCAACACGGCGTGGCGGCAGAGCAAGTCACCGATAACGGTGTAGACCCAGAGGATCTGGTAAACTCCTCTGAAACGGCTCCTGTCAACCAGGCGTCGTGGACATCCGAACGTCGGTGACCCGCACGCCTTTCGTCGGCGAAGCTAGCTTTCCTTTTGTTCGCGCAGCTTCTCACGCACCTCCATC
>CBDUAB010000880.1:0-2793 GCA_965365045.1 uncultured Planctomycetales bacterium | reverse complement strand
CACCGATCATTTGTTTGATCTGAGCCGGCGACCAATGATCGCGGACCACTGCCAAGATCCACATACCCGCGGCAACGGTAAGAAAACGCGGCACCGAGATGGCGACAACGTCTTTCCACGGAATACTTGCTCGATTCTGCCAAACCGAGGAAAGCGTTTGCACCACGACCAAGCCCAGTACGAGCGTGATCGCTTGCTCCAGTGGCAATCCGATGATCACAAGCAGCGGAATGGAAAAGATCCCAAAAGCGAAACCGATGGCGCCCTGAACCAGCGCGCCGAATGCCACGGCCAGACCAATATAGAAATAGAAATAGGTCATTCGGAGTATTCCTATCTCAAGCCAGCGGCAATCGCACCCAAAATGTCGTACCCCGGCCGTACTCGCTTTTTAACGAAACGCCTCCACCAAATGCCCGCGCCATGTGCTTGGCGATGGACAGACCAAGTCCGGTGCTGCCAAGTTCGCGCGAACGTGCCTTGTCTACCCGGTAAAACCGCTCAAAAACACGTTTTTGATCTTCTGGCCTGATTCCGATGCCCTCATCTTTGATCGAAATCACGGCGTCTTCGCCACTGGTTATCCAAGCGATGGTGACGTTGCCATCCCTTAGTGAGTATTTGACAGCATTGTCAATCAGGTTGTCCAAGATCTGCTGAAGTCCTTCTTCATCGGCGCGTACATTGATTTCGGGCAGTTCTGGATCGCATTGTATGCGCACATGTCGTTCTGTCGCGCCGGCCATGTGACTCTGAATACTGATTTCGACGACGTCCGCCAACGGCACGGACGTGATGTCAAAACCTTGTTGACCCGATTCAATTCGGGCCAGGCGTAGCATGTCCATGATCAGATCATTTAGCCGCTCCGATTGATCTTCGATCTGCGCCAGAAAATGACGGTTGACGCTGGCGTCGTCGATCGCGCCCTCCCGCAGCGTTTCCGCGTAAGCCCTGATGCAACTCAAAGGAGTTTTTAGCTCGTGCGAAACGTTGGCGACGAATTCCTGGCGCATTTGCTCCAATTGTCGCATATCGCTGACGTCGTGGAATACGACGACCACTCCTGGGCACGGATTGCCAGCCAAACGGGCCGCATTCAAAACAAATGCGCGATTGGGCGCCGAGTCCGAGCATATCTCAATCACTTCGTGGTCATTTCCAGGCGCGGAATGGGACATCGTTTTGGAAACGGTTTCGCGTATGACCGGATTACGGGTGACTTCGTAAAGGGACTTGCCGGCAACTTTCTCGGTTGGGACACCCAAAACGGAACGGGCTATTGGATTCGCGAACAAGATATTCTCCTCGTTGTCGACCGCCAAGACGCCTTCCGTCATGCCCTCCAAGACGGTGGAGAGCAGGCTGGCCGTATCGCGCAGTTGACCTTCGCGCGTGCGGATTTGTCGGCTCATGTCGTGGAACGTGTCGGCCAGCGTTCCTAGTTCGTCGCTGCTCGTCAACGTTAGCGGTTCTACATCTTCGCCCTTCGCCAATCGCTGCGCCGCGTCGGTCAGCTCACTTACGGGGCCCAGGATATGCTTGGCTGCCCAATACGTTCCCGCGATGGCCAACAGGCTGACGATCAACATCGCCGACGCGGAGGTGTGACGTTGTTGTCTGTTGTTTTCACGCAGCAACGAAGTCGGCACGGACAATCGCAGATAACCAAGGATTTGCCCCCGGCGCTCACACCGCGTTGCATAATAAAGTAGCGGGATTTCCTGCGTCGGACTCGTGCGCTCCGACAACCCAGACGCGTGTTCACGAGCTTGAACGATTTCAGGTCGTTCCAAATGGTTTTCCATATCCGCGGCGTTTTCCTCGGAATCGGCCAGTACTTTTCCCGCGGAATCCACAACGGTCGCACGCATCTGCTCCGTTTTTTTGACGCGATTGACAATGTCCTGAAGGCGGTTGTTATCGGCTTCGTCATCCCATGAATCACACACCTGATCCTGTAGCACCGCTACGACGTCACTCATGCGCCGTTCGACCTGTTTACGGTTTTGGGCTTCACGAAAATGTGTGTTGATCAGAGCGAGAAAGAACATCCCTAGTGCCGTCAGCACGACATACACCAGGAAAAGTTTCCAGAATAGCTTCGACCAGCTCATCGATCATTCGTGGTTGCGTTGAGATTCGGGCCAGATACCGGTGTGTGCATTTCCCTGCGTTGCGCGGGTCAACTTTGAGCCAACTTGGTGTTGGTGTCAGATAGTTCGAGAGTTTCACACGCGAGCGTCTGTCGTGGGGCAGCGAGCGTATGTGTCAATCCTGGCGCATGAATGCTCTACTGGCAAGCGTGCCTATCGGAACCGCCACTCGGATTCGTTTCTCCGGCCCGAATATGTTATGCTCAGCCGCTGTGTTGGCGGAGTTTTGGATCGGAATGCGAAGCAAATTGAAACACTTTCAGGAATAGACAATCCCCATGTCAGAGTTGCGCTATGTCACGATCGGTTCATTTCAATTGCCAAGCTTCGTTGTAGAGTTGGCGTCCACGTTGACTGTGTGGGCATCTCGCTCCGCGAGTTGCTGTACGGCTCACGGAGCGAGACGACCACCTTTGAGAGTTTTGAAACAATGCCTCATATTGCTTGCCCTGGTGGGAGCGTGCTCACGATCGACGTCTGAGCCGGTCGAAGGGGAGCCGGTTGTCGAAAGGGAGCAGCGCATCCCTGAATGGTCTGAGCAAAAAGCGGAAGTTACGCTTGACGACGATCCGAAATCACCTCACATCGCCGTGGATGGATACTTTTCGGTCGGGAGGGAAAGGTTCGGCTGCCCCTG
>CBDUAB010000879.1:0-2796 GCA_965365045.1 uncultured Planctomycetales bacterium | reverse complement strand
TCGACTGTAAGAGTTCCGAAACGAACGTAACTTAATTTGCCATACGACGTTAACTGCGCTAGCGTTTTTGACCGTTTCACGAATGCGAAATAAGTGTGGAACACTAATCAACGCTAATCAAAATCTGGTATTAGCGGAGATTAGCGAAGATTAGTGTTCCGTTGTCCAACAGCTCACACCAAAAGCAATTCCAACTGGTCGGCGAACGCTAGCGAGCTTAAGCCTTGATACAGCAGTTCATTACATTCATTTACAAAGTCATACAGTCGAAGTAATGAAACGCAGAGATCGCAGAGAGGGCGGTTTGGTGACCTATTGAGACAACCTAACGTCGCCGAAGGTCTCGGCAAGAGCGCTGTATTGTACAGTCCTTGCGTGTAGACCAGTTTGTTTTTCTCTGCGATCTCTGCGTTTGATTCTTTCTGCCGTTTTTGCGGGCACCGTTGAGTTTCGTTTTGATGGCCGATGATTGCGCGTCAGGCTATTGTGCGTTGCCACACTCTGAACTGGGTTCATTCGTCCTTTAGCTTTACGCCAACCTTCTTCGCCCAGGCGAACCAATCGGCGCTCATCCGCTCGACACGCGCCGGATTACAGTGTGCGAGGTCCATCGTCTCGCAGCGGTCTGAATTGAGGTCGTACAATTCCCACTGTTTTTCGCCCGCCTTGTCCCAAACAATTTTCCAAGGGCCTTGCCGCAAGGCGCGGTTCCCCGACCAAAACCAGGCAAGTTGCGGGTGTTCTTCCCTCGGTTCGCCTCTGAGTAACGGCATCATGCTGCGACCTTCGACAGGCAAAATCTCATTTCCTTGAAACGTCTTCGGGTAAGCATATTCCGCCAACTCCAAAAACGTGGGCATGATGTCGATGATGTGGGCTGGCTGGCGGTTCCAATCGCCGGCCGGCACATGTGCTGGCCACCAGGCTATCATCGGTGTCGTGATTCCGCCTTCGTGCAACCAAGACTTGTATCGTTTGAACGGCGCGTTTTGAGCCCAGCCCCAAGCCGGCCCGACGGCCACATAGTCGTCAACTGGACCTGGCCGCCGCTTCGTCGGGTCACGACCGCCTGGCTCCTCGGCGCAGCCGCCATTGTCGGAAAAGAATATTACCAGTGTGTCGCGGTCGTGGTCTGTTTCGCGCAGCGTATCGAGGATCCGACCGATGTTTTGATCCATGTTGTCAATCATGGCAGCGTAAACCGCCATGCGTAGATCTTCGAAATCTTGGTCGGCGTCTTGCCAGACGTAGGACCGCGAATCGGCACCGGACAGCTTCCAATTTGATGTGATCATACCCAGCGCCTGTTGCCGTTCCCACCGCCGCTCGCGCATCGCAAACCAACCCATTTTGAATTGACCGATGTACTTTTGAATGTCCGCTGGTTTTGCGTGCAGCGGATAATGTGGGCAAGTATATGTCACGTGCACGAAAAAGGGTTTGTCTTGTTCATCCGCACGGTGAATCGCTTTGATGGCATGGTCGGTGAACGCGTCGGTGGTATAGAAATCGGCGGGAAACTCCGTGATAGCGTCGTCGTCTTGTCCAAAACGACGGACGCGTCCACCTTTGTATTGCGGATCGGGACGTGTTGGATCAAAGAAATTGCAACATCCGTCAAGCAGGCCGTAAAACGATTGAAAACCGCGATGAAAGGGGTGTGTTGTTTTGGTGTGTCCTAAATGCCATTTGCCACAAAGGGCTGTCAGATAGCCGGCGTCGCCAAGTGCTTCTCCCAAGGTAACCATGTTGGCTCGCAAGTGTGGGCCACCAAAGCGTGGGTAGAGGCCGGTGACAAGCGAGGCGCGAGTCGTTGTGCATTTCGCATTGTTGTAGAACTGAGTGAATCGGATGCCTTCGCGCGCCATTTGGTCCAGATTCGGCGTCATGACTTCACCGCCATAACAACCGATGTCCGAAAACCCCATATCGTCGCACATAATGAGAACGATGTTGGGTCTGGCGGCGGACTCGGCGCGGCAGTTGTCACCAATCCCGATGATGAGAATGGCAGTGGAGATGATAACGACAGAAATGCGTTTATGTGTCATGGCTGATTGTTCTTGGTGGGTGCCTCGAGCCGAGAGGCACTCTGAATTACCAAATGACACTGCCACAGGTCGGGCGAAAATAGCCGGACCGACCGTCGTCCTGGTCACGCTCGGCTCGCGTGACCCACCGGCGAATGGTGTTACCAATCGCACCGACGAATGATCTCATATACGCAACCTAAATACTTGCGGGCTTCGTCCACCGGCATAACCATTGGCGGCGCGACGCGGATGACTTTGCCGGCAAGTGGTCCAAGCAAGTGAATTGCGTTACCGGCTTCGTCGCCCAAATAGCATGCTCGTACTATCCGTGTCGCCGTTTCATCGGCCGACAACGAACCAACGGCTGCGCACTCAATCCCCCAAACTGTTCCTTCGCCACGCACGGCTGCGATCGCGTCCAATTCGGCTAACCGACAAAGCTCTTCTTCGATTACTTGTGACAGTTCCGCCGCTTGTTTCAAGATCGTTGATTGTTCGAACTCGTCTGTTTGTTCGAATTCGTCGAGTGTGGCCAAAACGGCCGCGGCACCGAGTGGATGGCCGCTCCAAGTGTCAGATCCTTCGCCGTATTTAAGCACATCCAGGATGTCGGCACGCCCCACGGCCGCGTCAATGGGAATTCCGTTGGCCATGCCCTTGCCCAGCACGACCAGATCCGGTTCGACGCCGTACGATGTGTAGGCATACATCGAACCGGTGCGCCCAAAATTGGATTGCACTTCATCGAGGATAAAGACCATCT